>JALYIG010000103.1 GCA_030775885.1 Acidobacteriota bacterium
GCGCTTCTCCGTCGTCATCCGGACTTGATTATTGCTGCCAGCGGGTCGAGCCGTCATGCTGGGCTGGCTGCGGAGATATTGCTGGAGGACCTTGCCGGACTGGTCGTCGACGTGGAGTACGCCAGTGAGTACGCTTGCCGGTCAGTCCACGTACGGCGGCATCCGGAGAGTCCCAGCCCGGTGCTGGTGCTCTCGCAGTCGGGCGAGACGGCGGATACGCTTGCCGCACTATCCGCGAGGCTGCACGGCGCGGCCATCCGACGGTCGCTGTCACCAACGTTCACGGGTCTACTATGGCTCGCGAGGCGGCTGTCGATCTCGCCACGCTCGCGGGGGTTGAACTCGCGATCCCGGCGACCAAGAGCTTCACGACGCAGCTCGCTTTGGTGGTGGTGTTGGCGTTGTTGGCGGCTCACGAGCGGGACGCTCTTCCGACTGGTGAGATCGAAGCGCGGCTGGTCGAACTGGCCGCCGTCCCCAGGGCGATCGCCGCACAACTTCCTGAGTGGGAACGAACCGTTGCGGCGCTGGTGCCTACCTACGCCGACGCGCGCACGTTCCTGTATCTTGGCCGCGGTGTGCATTATGCAATTGCGCGCGAGGGAGCGCTGAAGCTGAAGGAATCGTCCTACCTGCATGCCGAGGGCTACCCCACTGGCGAGTTGAAGCACGGGCCGAATGCGCTGGTGTCACCGGAGGTTCCGCTGGTGGTGCTGGCCACAGTCGACACGGACGATCCGGAGTCGATGCTGCGCTACGAGAAGACCGTTTCGCTGCTGTACGACATGCGGGAGCAGGGTGCGCGGGTGCTGGCGCTGGCCAATGCGGGAGATGCGACCATCGCGGCGCTTGCCTCGCACATCATTCCCATTGAACCTGCGTCCGAGGCACTTCTGCCTATCTCGGAGGTCATTCCGCTGCAGCTTTTCGCGTACTTCATGGCCGTC
Source organism: Acidobacteriota bacterium (assembly GCA_030775885.1). Taxonomy (GTDB): domain Bacteria; phylum Acidobacteriota; class Terriglobia; order Terriglobales; family Acidobacteriaceae; genus Edaphobacter. The sequence goes on from JALYIG010000103.1 coordinate 948, forward strand.
CATCACGGTGTGGATGTCGACCGCCCGCGCAATCTTTCCAAGGCGGTTACCAGCGAATAGCTCGGGGATACAGAGGCAACACCGGTGTGATACGCTGCCGTGAACATAGGCCCCTTGACAAACAAGAAACTCATCCCCATTTTCAGACTTGAGGAGAAACTTTCCATGCCCGACGTTGTCACCGAAGCCCCACTCAATCCTGGACTCGTCTTCGAGATGGTGAACGCTCACCAGAAGACTGAGGCGCTGAAAGCCGCAATCGAGCTGGATATCTTCCGCCTGATTGGCGAGGGTCACGGCGATGTGGCGTCGATTGCGAAGCACGCCTCGTCGTCGGAACGCGGCATCCGCATCCTGTGCGATTTCCTGGTTATTAACGGCGTTCTGGCCAAGCAGGACGGGCACTACAAACACACGCCGAATAGCGCGGCGTTCCTCGATCCGCGATCGCCGGCGTGTATGGCCTCGGTCACGCAGTTCATGTCGAGCATGGCAGCTTTGGGGGCTTATGCCAATCTGGCGCAGGTGGTGCGCAACGGCCGAACGAGCTTGCCTGGAACCGGTTCGGTTGAGCCGGAAAACCCGATCTGGGTGGAATTCGCCGAAAAGATGGCGCCTATGATGGCCCCCATGGTGGGGCCGATGGCTGTAATGGTGCTTGATGGACGCAGCGGGCCGATGCGCGTGCTGGACATTGCAGCCGGGCACGGTCTGTTTGGCATCGAGATTGCCAAGCTGAATCCGCAGGCGCGAGTCACCGGATTGGATTGGACAGCGGTATTGCGCGTTGCACTGGAGAACGCACGCAAGGCAGGCGTTCAGGATCGGTACGACATGCTGCCGGGGAGCGCGTTCGAGGTTGAGTTTGTCGGGCCGTATGACGCTGTGCTGCTGACAAATTTTCTGCACCATTTTGACAAGCCAACCTGCGTGAGTCTTCTGAAAAAAGTGCATGCTTCGCTGAAGCCAGGTGGACGCGCTGCTACGCTCGAGTTTGTACCCAATGAGGACCGCGTGTCGCCGCCGATGCAAGCTGCGTTCAGCCTGATTATGCTGGCTACGACTGCGGCAGGGGACGCTTATACGCTGAGCGATCTGTCGGCGATGTACGCCGAAGCCGGCTTCAAAGACATCAAGGGCAATCCCATTCCGATGAGTCCGCAAACGGTTGTGATCGGCACCGCCTGAAGCAATGCGAGTGACGGCCAACACCGCTTTCCGCGCTCAGCGGGCCTAGGCTGTAGAGGTCGCGCCTGCTGGGTCGCGCAGGCATGGGCGCAACGGCACAACTCGATCTCGCAATGCCGGCTACCGCAGTGGCGCAAGCTCCCCAGAGCGCGTCGCCGGCGCTGAATCCGTGGATCGTCGCGATCTCGGTGATGCTTGCCACGTTTATGGAGGTGCTGGACACCGCGATCGCGTCGGTGGCGCTTCCATATATTGCCGGGTCGCTGGCCGCTTCGAATTCCGAAGCGACGTGGGTGCTGACCAGCTACCTGATCGCGAACGCTGTGATTCTGCCGGCGAGCAACTGGTTTGCACTACGCTTCGGTCGCAAGCGGTTCCTGATTTCCTGTGTAGTGCTGTTTACCGTCGCTAGCTTCTTCTGCGGAGCCGCACCCACGCTGGAATTGCTGTTGGTCGCACGCATCCTGCAAGGCGCAGGCGGAGGCGCGCTGCAGCCGCTCTCGCAGGCAATTCTGCTGGAGAGCTTTCCGCCTGCGAAACGCGGCGCGGCGATGGCCCTCTTCGGATTTGGCGTGGTGGTGGCGCCGGTGCTGGGGCCAACGCTGGGCGGATGGCTGACCGATACGTATAGCTGGCGCTACGCGTTCTACATCAACATTCCGGTGGGGGCGCTGGCGGTCTATATGATTAGCCGGTTCGTCCAGGATCCTCCGTACGTGCGCAATGCGAAGATCGGCGCGTTCGACAACCTCGGCTTCGGCCTCCTGATTCTGTGGACGGGCTGCCTTCAGGTGATCCTGGATAAAGGCCAGGAGGTCGGCTGGTTCAGCGCGGTGTGGATTCGCTGGGCGGCCATGGTCCTCGGCATCTCGCTCTTCTGGTTCCTGCGCCACTGCTGGCGAGCGCGCAATCCGCTGGTCAAACTGAACGTACTTCGCGACCGGAATTTCTCGGTCGGCTGCCTGTTGATTTTCATGCTCGGCTTCACCATCTACATCACCATCTCGATCCTGCCCCTGTTCTACCAGGAGGTGCTGGGCTACACGGCGCTGACCGCCGGCTTTGTGGTGGGGCCGCGCGGCATTGGGTCGATGATTGGGTTGCCGGTGATCGGCATGCTCAGCAATCGAATCGACAACCGGTACGCGGTGAGCGCGGGATTCATCGCGTTCGGCATCTGCACGCTGTACTTTTCGTTCGTCAACCTGAGCATCAGTTCAGTCACGTTGCTGGTGCCGATTGTGCTGTCAGGTTTTGCGCTGAGCTTCGTCTTCGTTCCGATATCGAGTATGGCGATCTCCACCTTGAGCAACGAGAACATCGGCAACGCAACATGCGTGTTTAACCTGCTGCGCAACATTGGCGGCTCGATCGGGATCGCGATGGCGCAGACGTTTCTGGTTCGCCGCACTAACTTCCACGAAGCTCAACTTGCCGCGGACCTTCCACGAAGCGGGTATCGGTTGCAGGAGCAGGTCCATGTCGCTGGTACGTACCTGGCACGGCATTTTGGTGCGGCGGGCGGACAGAGGGCTGTGCTCGGAATGACGTATCGGCAACTGGAGCAGCAGGCGCTGCTGCTATCGTTCGTCGATGTCTTCCGATGGACGGCGCTGGTGGCGTTTGCTGCGGCGATTGTGGTGTGGCTGTTCCGCAAGGTGACGCATCGGGCGGACGGCTCGGTGCAGATCGGCCACTAAGCGGGCGTCAGAACGGCGGCCACTCGATCGACAAGCCTTCGTAGAGGTAGGAGCATTTTTCGACGCGGTATGCGCCATCGTGAACGGCCATGACGCGAGGCCTGCCGGTGGGGCTTGTGCTCCAGAGCGAGCAGCCGGCGTAGGCGCCATCCTTGCGCAGGATGTAGTACTCCATATCAAGCAGACGGATTTTGGTCATGTCGCCGTTGTAGTTGCGAACGATGCGGCGAAGTGTCTCCATACCTGCGTCGCGGGGGCTAAGGCCCTGGCGCATAAGTTCGACGATGGTGTGGGCGCCGGCGACCTTAATGTTCTCCTCGCCGGAGCCGGTGGCACCGGCTGAACCCACGTCCTGATCGGTGTAGCAGCCCGCGCCGAGGATGGGCGAATCGCCGAGACGGCCGGGCAGCTTCCATGCCAGGCCGGAGGTTGTGGTGGCACCGGAGATTTCACCCTTCGAGTTGAGCGCGGAGACGTGGATGGTGCCGGTGGAGGGCCAGAGGACCTGCTCGACGGCGAACTGGCGGCGGGTGGCGGGAATGTCGAGGTCGGCGGCCATCTGCGCAAGTTTTTGGGCGCGGGCTCGAATGGTGTCGGCCCATTCGGGCGTGGGATGCCGGGGAATCGCGCCGGGCGTGACTTGCGATTTTGGCCCATGGAGATCCATGGTGGGCTTAGGTGGTGTATGGCCGGCGTAGGGATCTTTCCATCCCGGGCTGGACATTCCGGGACCCCACCAGTCCATCTGCGAGTTGCCTTCCTTCCACAGCATCCAGACCTTGCGCGCGTCTTCGGTCAGCAGGTTTTCAGCAGGGAAGCCGAGGTCGACGGCGAATCGTTCCGCGCCTTTGCCGACCAGCATAACGTGCGAGGTGTGTTCGAAGACCTTGCGCGCGACGAGGCAGACGTTCTTGATGTTCTGCACGCCTCCGACGGAACCGGCGAAACGGGAGGGCCCGTGCATGCAGCAGGAGTCGAGTTCGACGACGCCCTCTTCGTTGGGCAGGCCGCCGAGGCCGACACTGTGGTCGGAGGGATCGTTTTCGCGACCCATGCAGACGTGGTGCGCGGACTCGAGGGTGTCGGCACCGTCGAGCAGCATCTTGTATGCATCCTGCACCGTGTTGTCGCCGGTGACGCGGGTGATGAGGACCGGCCTGGCCGGCGGTTTTAGCTGCATGACGGCGTCCGCGGTGAGATTTGCCGCAGCAGTGGGCTGGGCGAATGCATCCGGACCAGCGGCGATGCCGGCGGCAGTGAGTGCTCCGAGAGAGAGAAAGTCGCGTCGGGTGGCCATGGTCGGGATGCTAGCAGAAATTCGGCGGCAATTCCGTTCGAAGAGCGGGGATGCAGAGAGCTGGTTACAATCGTTGAGTTGATTTCGGAGGCAGTGTAGAGCATGCGTAAATTGGGTTTCTTCGCGAGTTGGGCGGTTGGTGTTGCTGCGGTTCTTTCAGTTATCTCTATGCCCCCTATGTTTGGCCAGAGTCCGTGTGGGGATAAGAAGTGTGCGTACATGGATCCGGCGGTGCCGACGGGTTTGCGGGTGAAGGACCTGATCGGGCGCATGTCGATCGAGGAGAAGGCGTCGCAGATGCAGGATGCTGCAGTGGCGATTCCTCGCCTGGGTGTACCGGCTTATGGCTGGTGGAATGAAGCGCTGCATGGAGTGGCGAGGCGCGGGATTGCGACCGTCTTCCCGCAGGCGATTGCGCTGGGCGCGACCTGGGACAGAGACTTGTTGCTACAGGTAGGCGACACGATCTCCACCGAGGCGCGGGCGAAGTTCAACGAAAGTCCTGCGGGCGATAAGGCTCGTTATTTTGGCCTCACGTTCTGGTCGCCGAACATCAACATTTTTCGCGACCCTCGTTGGGGGCGGGGCCAGGAGACCTATGGAGAAGACCCTTATCTGACCGGCCGGCTTGGAACCGCATTTGTGCTCGGCGTGCAGGGAGGAGATTCGAAATACTTGAAAGCGGTTGCGACGCCGAAGCACTTTGCGGTGCATAGCGGTCCGGAGTCGACGCGTCACAAGGTAAATGTGGAGGTTTCGAAACATGACTTGGAAGACACCTATCTGCCGGCGTTTCGTATGGCGATTACTGAGGGCCATGCGGACTCGGTGATGTGCGCGTATAACTCTGTGGACGGACAGCCTGCCTGTGCCAACGGAACGCTGCTGCAGAAGCACCTGGTCTCGGACTGGGGATTCAGGGGTTACGTGGTGTCGGACTGCGATGCGGTCGGCGATATCTTCAAGGGTCACCATTTTGTGAAGGACACAGCGGAGGCCTCCGCCGTGGCAGTAAAGGCAGGCACCGATCTTGACTGTGGAGGCACGTACAAAGCGCTTCCGGAGGCGGTGAAGCGCGGCCTTATCCAGGAGTCGGAGATCGACGCGGCGCTGACCCGGCTGTTCACTGCGCGCTTCAAGCTGGGGATGTTCGATCCGCCGGCGACGGTGCCGTGGTCCAGCCTTGCGCCCAGCGAAAATGATTCCGCCGCGCATCGCCAGCTCGCGCTGCAGGCGGCCCGGGAATCGATTGTGCTGCTGAAGAACGATGGTGTGCTGCCGCTGCAAGGCACGCCGCATACCATCGCGGTGATCGGGCCAACGGCGGAGAGTATCGACGTGATGCGCGGTAACTATTCGGGCGAGGCTTCCAAGCCGGTGTTTGCCCGCGAGGGATTCGCCAACCGCTTCAAGAATTCGACCGTGGTGTATGCCCAGGGGGCCGTGCTTGCGGAGGGATTCACGCCGAAGCCTGCGGCAGGGGCTCCGACTGTGGCTCCGGTCTCCAACGCGTCGCTGATTGAGGAGGCGGTTCGGACGGCGAAGTCGGCGGACGTGGTGTTTGCGTTTGTGGGGCTATCGCCGCAGCTTGAGGGCGAGGAGATGAATGTACACATCACCGGCTTCGATGGGGGCGACAGGACGGACATCAATCTGCCAGCGTCGCAGCAGCAACTCCTGGAGGCGCTGAAGCAGACGGGCAAGCCGCTGGTCGTAGTGCTGAACTCGGGGAGCGCGCTGGGCGTGAACTGGGCGCAGGAGAATGCGAATGCGGTGCTCGAACAGTGGTATCCCGGAGAGGAAGGCGGCGACGCGATCGCGCAGACCGCTGCGGGCGACGTGAGCCCTTCCGGGCGCTTGCCGGTGACCTTCTACCACTCGGTGGACGACCTGCCTGCGTTCGCGGACTACGCGATGAAGAACCGGACGTATCGTTATTTCGCCGGCAAAGTGCTGTACCCGTTTGGCTATGGGTTGAGCTACGTGAAGTTCCGCTACGGCACGCCGGTGCTGTCCGCGAAAAGTATCCATGCGGGCGACACGCTTGAGGTGACCGTCCCGGTGACCAACGAGGGAGCGCGCGAAGCCGATGAAGTGGTGGAGTGCTACCTGACAGCGCCTCGGACGCCGGTGTCGCCGAAACTTTTCCTGGCCGGATTTCAGCGAGTTCATCTGGCTGCGGGGGAGACCAGGCGGGTGAAAATTCCGGTCGCGCCCAGGCAGATGAGCGAGGTCGATGCCGATGGCAAACGCGCGGTGATGCCGGGCGAGTATGTGCTTTCGGTAGGTGGTGGACAGCCGGATACCGGGGCGCCTGGAGTAACGGCGAAGTTTGCCGTCAGCGGCATGAAGGCGTTGCCGGAGTAGGCATGGCTGCCAGGATTATTAAGGCGGTTGGAACGAGCCTTGGTTGTCGTTTAGGATCGGAATGTTGGTTCAGGAGGGCGTGATGAGTCTGGCGAGTGCGCGGGAGTCGTGGGCGGACCGGTGGTGGCCGCTGCTGGTGATCGGTTTTGGGTTGATCTTCGTTTCGGTGCTGGTGTCGTTTAAGCCTGGTACCTGATTGCGGGCAAGTTTATCGGGGTTGCGAGACGAACAATCTATTGTTCGTGTACGGTGATCTGCGGAATTGCATCCGAAGGGAATGTCGGGTGAACCAGCCCGTTGGTTAGACTTCGCAAGGTGGCCACGATGAAAATCAAGATGACGCATTTGCTTACGATGGGGCTGGCAGGATGGTTATTCGCCGCCTCGGCAGGATCGGGACAGACGGCTCCAGCGGCCGATCCTCCCCCTACCTACGCGAATGAGAACCAGCCTGACCCGGCTCCGCTGAAGCTTCGCGATGTGGATGGTGTGGTGCGCGGGCTGGGCGGGGATCCGATGCCGCGTGCCTCGGTGGCGCTGTTTACCGAGCAGCGACACGATCTGGTGGCGTCCGCGATGAGCGATCGCAACGGCAAGTTCAAGTTCGCGAAGGTCGATAAGGGGATGTATCGCGTGGTGGTGCGGGTACAGGGTCTGTGCACGGCGAATGTGCCGATTGTGGTCGAGTCATCGCTGCTGGCGCATCGCAGGCTGGTGGTGACGATGCGGGCCAAGGATATCGACACGTGCAGCTACGGCACGACGAAGTAGGGTGGCGAAGTAGCGCTACTGATTTGCGAGGTCGAAGACTTTCTCCAAGGGCTGCCAGCGGCGGACCGGGTCTGCGCCTGCGGGGACGGCCTGGAAGTTACCCATCAGCGCTTCCCATTCCATCACCTTGGGGTTGGCTGCGTCCATAGCGGCCTTGTTCTCGAAGGAAAAGTCGTCGCTGACATCCATGATCATGAACATGCTTGTTCCCAGCAGGTAAATCTCCATGTTGATAACGCCGGAGTCGAAGAGGCTGTCCCGAATTTCGGGCCAGATTTTTTCGTGGTGGCGCTTGTATTGTGCGATTTTGGCTGGATCGTCCTGCAGATTCAGGGTTAGGCAGTGGCGTGGCATAGTTCTCCGATAGGGTTCACCTAGGTCATCGGCAATACTACCAAAAGACGGGCTTGATTCTGTGGAATCCACGTCACTGATCGCCGGAGGAGGCAGGCGGTAGACTGAGCGGCGCAGCGAAATCGCGCGAATTTGGCGTAGGAATCCAGACAGCGAAGCGAAATGGGGATGCAGAGGAACACCAACCCAAGGCGCGGGTCAGCACTGCTCCGTGCGGGGCGCGGTGGGGCATTGGTGCGGCTGTGGCTGGGGCTGGTTGCGTCTTGGTGGTTGGTGGGCACGGCTGGAGCGCAGGCGCTGGCGCTGCCTTCGGCGATTGTGTTCGACGCACAGGGCAATCTGTATTTTGCGGAGACGGGAAATCATGTGGTGCGGAAATTCTCGACCGCCGGGGTAACCACAACGGCTGCCGGAACTGGTGTGCAGGGGTTTGCGGGAGATGGCGCCGCGGCTGTGGCGGCTGAACTGGATTCGCCGGCGGGTCTGGCGATCGGTGCGACTGGAGACCTCTTCATAGCGGACACGCACAACCATCGAGTCCGCAAAGTGGCCGCGGCGACGGGGATCATTTCTACCGTTGCGGGGACGGGTGCGGCGGCCTTCTCGGGGGATGGAGGTGCGGCGACGGCGGCGCGGTTGGACTTGCCTACGGCACTGGCGATCGATGCAGCGGGCGATGTATATGTGGCCGACACGGACAATTACCGGGTGCGGATGATAGCGGCCGGAACCGGCGTGATTACGACTGTGGCCGGTGATGGGGTCGAACGGTTCGCGGGCGATGGCGGTCCGGCGACGGCGGCGTCTATCGATTCGCCGAACGGGCTTGCAGTGGACGCTGCGGGAAATCTGTATATTGCGGACACGCATAACGGTCGAGTGCGGGAGGTGAGCGTTATCAGCGGTGTAATCTCGACGGCTGCAGGCAGCGGGCCGGCGGCCTTCTCAGGGGATGGCGGTGCTGCGACGGCGGCTGGGCTGGCTCTGCCGCGTGGCCTGACAATCGATGCGGCGGGCAACATCTATGTAGCTGACAGCGCGAACCACCGCGTGCGGCGAATTTCCGTGGCAGGCAAGATTGCGACGGTCGCGGGGCAGGGGACCGAGGCCTTCCTTGGGGATGGCGCGCCTGCGGTGGCCGCGAGCCTGGATTCGCCGCATGCCGTGGCGATTTCACCGGCGGGTTTACTGACGCTGGCGGACAGGGATAACCAACGTATCCGGCAGTTGGATGCGCTGCCCGCGCCGGGGCCGGATATCCACACGATCACGGGGGTCGGAGTCATTTTGGCAGATGCGCTGGTGTTGAGTGGACCTGCCGTGGCGATCTACGGCAATGGAGTCGTGACGGCAAATTTGCGTGGCGGAACTGGTGCAACGGGCAACGTTGCCTTCGTCGACACGACTGGGGGGCAAGCGATCCAGTTGGGCGCGGCGAGTCTGAGCGGCGGCACGGCGACGTTCAATACGGCGCAACTTGGGGGTGGCACGCACATTATTGTAGCGAGCTATGCGGGCGATGCGAGCCATCCGGCTGCACAGTCGGCCGCGCTGGCCCTGGCGGTGACTCCGCTGAGCCTGACCGCCACGGCGAATCCGGCTTCGATCCGGTATGGCCAGGCAGTTCCCGCACTAAGCGGTGCACTAATCGGCGTACTTTCGCAGGATTTCGGGAAGGTATCGGCGGTGTTTACCAGCACTGCAGGCGTGCTGTCGCAGGTTGGGCTGTACCCGATCTCCGTGATGCTGACCGGCACCGCCGCGGCCAACTACAGCGTGGGTGCTACGGCAGGTGGTCTGACGATCGCACAGGCGCCAACGCTGATCACCATGTCGCCGTTGGCGGGCGTTGTGGCGCTGAGTGTGCCCATTACCGTGAATCTGCAGGTAGCTAGTACGACCAGCGGGGTGCCGACGGGCAGCGCTACTTTGATGGATGGGATGGCCATGCTGGGGACGGTTCAACTCTCGGCGGGGAGTGGGGCGTTCAGCACTAATGCGCTCGGACTGGGTACGCACAGCTTGAGCGCGGTCTATACGGGAGACGCGAACTTTCTTAGCAGCACTTCGACACCGGCTGTCGTGACCGTTGGCTCAGGGCCGGACTTCATCATCGCCGCAACCGGTGCGACGAGCCAATCCATTCCGGCGGGAAGCACGGCCACCTTCCAATTCGCCGTCGCGATGTCGGGACCGGCGATGTCCAGCCCGATTATTCTGGCGGTGCAGGGAGCACCGGTGGGGGCCACAGCATCTCTGACTCCGCCGCTACTGCCGCCAGGGGGATCTGTCACGAGCTTTACGTTAACGATTCAAACACCGTTTGCGGGGTTGGAGAGGCGTTCGCGACCGGGTTCGCTCGGCGGAGCAACGGTGCTGGCACTGCTGCTGATGCCGTTGGCTGGTGCGATGTCGAAAAGGCTGGCCTTCCGATGGCTGATTCTCCTTGTGGCTCTGGGCGGCTTGCTGTTCGCGACAGGGTGCGGGAATCGCGTCAACACCGCATCTGAGTCCACCAATTCGAGGACTTACACGGTCACTGTTACGGGCACGGCAACCAGCGCTGCGGGGACCGCCTTGCAGCATTCCGCAAATGTGACGCTGAAGGTGCTCTGACGCTTTTACAGGTTGCGGAAAAGTCGGTGTGGCCGGAGAAAGCGTACCTCAGGGGCTAAAGCCCTGTTTGTTGGTTGGCTCTAAGGGCACGGCTAAAGCCGTGCCCTTGCCCAATACGATTTTTCCTCGGCCTGTTTAGCCGGGGCCAAGCATTCGCAGGATGAAGAACATCACCACGCCGGCGAAGAAGACGAGCGCCATGCGCACGCCGGGCTCACGATTGACCTCGGGCACCAGATCGGTTGCGGCCACGTAAATTGTCACTCCGGCAGAGAGCGGCAGGCCAGCCTTGACCCAGGTCGGCTCGAGGTTGATGGCGACCACTCCAAGCACGGTCATCGCCCCAAGGAACAGCGCGGAGTTGAGTGCGGCGTGACGCCCCTGGCCGCCGGCGAGCATGACGCTGGCGACGGTAAAGCCCTCAGGAATTTTGTGGAGGAAGATGGCGATGAAGAGCATCCAGCCTAGCCACGACGAGATGACGAAGCCGGAGCCGATGGCGATGCCGTCAAAAAAGGTGTGCATGGCCAGACCGAGCAGGACGGAATAGCTGCTCCTTTTCGACAGGAATTCGTGGTGGTGTGTTTCTTCGCCGAAGTGGAAATGCGGCACCAGCGTGTGTTCCAGCAGGTGCACTCCGCAATAGCCAATTAGGATGAGTGGCGCGGACCAGCGCATGTTCATTTTGAAGGCTTCGGGCAGCATCTCCAGGATCGCGGCGGAGAGCATGAAGCCTGCGCCGAGAGCCACGAAGTAGCGCAGTGCGCGTGCGGAGGGCGAGCGGCGGACCAGGAGAAATCCGCCCAGGTAGTCGGCCAGTCCGGCAAACAAGCCCAGCGCGAGCGCGACCCAGAACCTGGACCCAGAGATTGTTGAAGAGATCATCGAGCATCAATTCTACCCGTCGATCGTCATTACGACGGTGACGGCGGGCAGGGTCGAGCGGCATAAGTCCGCAATGCTCTATCCTGTAAGAGACACTCCACGGCCGACCCGAAGAATCCAAGGCTCTCATCTGCGCTCGGCGCCAATCATTGAAGGAAAAATCAAAGACATGCCTCTGAATTGCGGAATCGTTGGGCTGCCCAACGTTGGTAAAAGCACGATCTTCAACGCCCTTACATCGGCCAAGGCGCAGGCCGCGAATTATCCGTTCTGCACCATCGATCCAAACACCGGGGTTGTCACTGTGCCGGATGTGCGGCTGGATAAGATCTCGCAGTTGGTGAAGCCGAAATCTCTGGTGCCGACCAGCATGGAGTTTATCGACATTGCCGGCCTGGTCGAAGGCGCTTCGAAGGGCGAAGGACTGGGCAACCAGTTTCTTGGGCACATCCGATCCACCGATGCAATTCTGCACGTCGTTCGCTGCTTCGCCGACCCCGAGGTGGTGCACGTGGCAGGAGGCGTCAACCCGCTGCACGACATCGACATCATCAATACCGAGCTGCTGCTGGCGGATCTGGACACCGTAGACAAGCGGCACGCGAAGGTGGAGAAGCTGAACAAACCCGCCAATGCTGATCACAAGATCAAAGTGGAGTTCGCGACGCTGACCAAGCTGAAGGAGGCTCTGGAGGCGGGTAAACCGGCTAGGACCGTTGCGTTGACCGACGAGGAGATGCCGTATACGCGCGATCTTCACTTGATTACGGCCAAGCC
>JALYIG010000104.1 GCA_030775885.1 Acidobacteriota bacterium
TTCATCGAGTAGAAGATCTCGCCGTTCAGGAACTCGTCTCGCAGCTTCGAGTTGAAGCTCTCGCAGTAGCCGTTCTCCCCAAGGGCTTCCTGGCTCGATATAAGCCGTCCTGGCCCCGGTGCCGGCGAGCCATTTCCGCAGATCCCTGGCGACGAACTCAGGACCGTTGTCGGAGCGAATATGCTCCGGCACACCCTTCATTACCATTACGTCGGCCAGAGCTTCGATCACCTTCGCCGAACTCCACCTTCGTTCCGGCCGGATCATCAGGCACTCTCTGCTGTGTTCGTCGATCAGGTTCAGCATCCTCACCGTCCTTCCGTCGTGCGTCCTCGCGCTCACGAAGTCGTAAGACCATACATGGTTCGCATGCTCCGGCCGCAGCCGCACGCACGAGCCATCGTTGAACCACAGCCGTCCGCGCGGCTTCTGCTTCTGCGGAACCTTCAGCCCTTCGCGACGCCAGATGCGCTCCACCCGGTCCTTGCCAACCTGCCAGCCATCCCGCTTCAGCAGCGCCGTAATGCGGCGATAACCATAGCGTCCATACTGGCTGGCGAACTCCACGATGGCCTGGGTGAGTGCATCTTCGTCTTCGCGCTGTGTCAGTTGATAGCGTTGCGTGCCGCGTGGCTGGTTCACCAACCGGCCCGCCCGCCGTTCACTGATGCCCCGTTCCTGAGCATGATCCACCGCACAGCGCCGTCGATCCTGGCTTAGAAGTTTCCCGAGGCGATGTCCTTCAACACCAACTTCTCCAGGCTCAACTCCGAGACCAGTCGCTTGAGCTTCGCGTTCTCCTGCTCCAGTTCCTTCAACCGTCGCGCCTGATCCACCTTCAACCCGCCGTACTCCTTACGCCAACGGTAGTACGTCTGTTCCACTATCTCCACTTCCTTGCATGCTTGTGGCAACGTCTTGCCGTTCGCTACCCCAACTTCAACCTGCCGCAGCAGGTTCACGATCTGCTCTGCTGTATGCTTCTTCCCTCGTGCCATATAGAGCTCCTCTTGTTCCAGTTTGTCTCATCTTCACTGGTACAAAAAGAGCCGGGCACTCCAGTACGTTGTATTACGTGAAGCGTAATAGTCACGTCTGATCCTTCGATTCTTGTGCTGTCGAGCCTTGCCGGGGGCGATAAACACGGCTACGCGATGATGGAAGACATCGAGCGGTTTGCGGGTGTGCGGCTTGGGCCGGGGACGCTGTATGGAGCGATCACGCGTCTGGAAGAGAAGGGGTGGATTGCGCCGGTGGGTTCGGGGGAGCGGCGACAGCCTTACACAATTACAGGTGCGGGGCGAAAGCATCTTGAGGAGCAGTTGGACGGGCTGGACAAGATTGTGCGCGCGGGACAGCGCGGACTGGAGAACGCATGAGGCGGATTCTGAAATATGCTGGCGCGGCTGTACCCGGCAGCCTGGCAAGCGCGGTATGGCGCGGAGTATGAGGCGCTGATCGAGGATGCGGAGCCCCGGGCTCGGGATGGGGTCGATGTGTTGTGGGGGGCGATGACAATGCGAGTGACGGCGCGGAGTTTTGTGCGGATTGTGTTGCCGTGTGCGCTATTAGGAGGCTGGTGGCGGTGGGGATTTCGTTCTCGCGGCCGGAGGTGTACCGATCGCGGACGGTGGTGTTGGTGGATACGTACGATCGTCAGTCGCTCGACAAAGAAAGAGCCTCAGAAGCGTCAGCATACTACCCAGTTTGACACGGAAAAACTGGCGAAAGCGGCTACAGTTCTATCTGACTGATTACGTGGCAGATCCCAATTTTGGCGAGGGACAGCACGAGCTCGAAGAAAAGACGCTGATCGACCTGGCCTTCGGCGCTTAGACAAGAAAGGGCCGGCGCCACATTGCGCCGGCCTCTCAATCCACTTTTCGGACTTCCTAGCTAGAAAACGTACTTCAGCGAGAACTGCGCGACTCTGGAGCCGCCCACGGTCCCGTTAGGCCCGCCTACGGTCCCTGTAATCGTGCCGAAGGCCGTACTGCTTGCCGAGGCCTGCGGATTCGCCAACTCAGTATGGTTCAGCACGTCGAAGTACTCCGCGCGGAAGTCCACATGGGTCTGCTCAAAAACCGGAAACGACCGAACCACCCCAGCGTCCCAGTTCGTGAAACCCGGTCCCCGGTACGATCCCTTCACAACGTTGCCGAACCCAGTGCCGACACCAGTCTGCGCCGGAATCGAGAACGCCCCGTTGTTCAGCCAATTGACGCAGGACTTGCCGACCGTGCAATTTCCAGCGCCGGCCGCAAATCTGGAATAAGCCGGCTTCGTGATGTCTCGTTGCGCGCGGTCCTGGTTGAGGCCGGTGAGCGAGTTATCCGATGCCGTATAGACCGTCAGCGCATCGCCCGAGTGGTGCTGGATGAGCCCGGTTATGCGCCAACCATTCACAGCGCCGCGCACAAAGCCGTTGCCCGTGGCTATCCTCGGGAACTCGTACACATACGAGACTGAGATCGCAATCGGGTGGTCGATGTCCGACAGACCGCGGTCCAGGGCCTTGTAGTCCGAGACGTATGCGGCCGCGGGTATTCCCGTAGCATTCGCAGGATAGATCGGGTACACATACGACTCGCCTGCATTCAAGTCCTCGGTGTTGGAAACCCGAGTTGCCTGCGGCATGTCGTCGTACGACTTGGACCATGTGACGTTGAACAGCAGCGACAAGCCATGCGACATTTTCTTGTCCAGCGTTCCCTGCAGTGAGTTATAGTGCGCGTTGCCGCTCATGCTCGCCAGCAGAATGTTCGAGTAGCTCGTGGAACATGGCACACCCGCCGGACACGGTCCAACGGTCGGAGCCGTGTTGTAAACTCTCCGCTGATTCAGGGTTCCCACGCCGTTGTTGACCCCAGGGTTGATGTCCAGGTTCACAAACTGGTGCCGCGAAGCTGAGCCCACATACGCCAGCCGCATCGCCCAGCTAGGTCCAAGCTGCTGCTCGAATGTCAGGTTGTAGTCATATGTGACCGGCACCTTGAAGTTGCCAGATGGATCGTATTCCGCCAGTTGAAATGCGTTCGGGAACACCTTGTTGGACGCGAACGGAAGCGTGAAGGGAAATGGGTTTGGAAAACTTCCCGCTGCGCAGCCAGTGCAATACGGATTGCTGAACGGCCCGCCCGGATTGGCGCCCGGCGTCGCGCCGAACATCCCCGGAGTGTTCAACGTTACCGAGATCGTATTCGGCACAAAGCTCGCCTGACTCAGGTTGAAGAAGCCCGGCATACGATCCTGATAGAAAATTCCTCCGCCGCCCCGAACCACCGACTTGCTGTCTCCTGTCAGATCGAGGGCAAATCCAACACGCGGCATGAATTGCGCCCATTTGTTGTATACCCCATTCGCCGCCATTCCCGGGTCGCCGGACAGCAACATGCCTGCCGGCAAGGTCGTGAATTGCGTCGTAGTCGCATTGGCCGCGTACTTCGCCGGACTGAAAGCCGTCTGCGAGCCTACCTTGTTGTGCCACGGCGCAAACTCTTCCCATCGGACGCCGTAGTTCAGGGTCAAGCGCCGTGTGATCTTCCAGCTGTCCTGCGCGTACAGACCTGGGAAGTGGTTGCGATCGTTCACCAACTCGAAATTGCCCTGCCCGAACGACGACATGAACCCCAATTGGAAGTTCGCTGCCGCATTCGGATATTGATAAGTCGTGGCGCCGATCTTGTTAGTCGCCGCACCAAACGCAAATCCCCCGTAAGAAGTGAATACATTGGTGACATCGAACTTGCTTAGCTCAAAGTGTCCGCCAAATGCGAAGTTGTGGTTTCCCTTCACCCAGTGCAGATCGTCATTGAACGTATAGTTGTTGCGCAACCAACCGGCAAACGCAGAAGAGGAAGCGCCGAAATAACCAGTCACCGTGGCCGCGAGATATGGTCCGGTCGTCGGCTGCCAGATGTTCTTCACGCCGAATGCAGTAATATCCGGGCTTCCCGGAGGTCCGCCGCGCAGAGCCACCTCCCGCTGGTAGTTCAGTACCAGGCTGTTGAGCAGATTGTTGCTAAAGGTATGTGTCTCCGAGAGCAGTGCGTTCTGATATCTGGTGTTGAAGTACGAGGTGTAACTGGCCAGGTTTGCCGCGTTATAAATTGCTGGTTGCTCAAAGTAGTTGTAGTAGTAGTGGCCGAAGAGGTGGTCTTTATCGGTCAGTGTCTGGTCGACTCGGGAAACATATTCATTGAAGTAATTCTGCGTGGCCTTGGAGTAATTCACCGTGTTGCCGATCTTGCCAGGTCCGGCGTCCGCGGTCGCTGTCGGGAATGCCTGCTCGTACGCCACTGAAGCTGAATCGAAGTCCGCGGCCGGAATTCGGTTGAAGGGATACACGACATTCGTGAAGGGATTGGAGATCTGCTGCGCGGGAACCGCAACACCAGCAGACGTCACGCAGATTCCGCTCCCATTAAACGAGTTGCCCGTGGCGGTATTGCATAAATTTCCATAATCCGCATAGCTGATCCCGGGCGCACGGCCCTCCTCGGCCAAGGTTGGCACAGTGGTCGAGTTAGCCGCCGAACTCTGGTGGATCAGCGAATGTTGATATCCGAAGAAAAACTGCGTCTTGGTGCCATGCGAAAGGAACGGGATAATAACCGGGCCGCCCACGGTGCCGCCGAACTGGTGCCGGTGCAGACTATCGGGCGTAGGCGCAA
Organism: Acidobacteriota bacterium; assembly: GCA_030775885.1. Classification (GTDB taxonomy): domain Bacteria; phylum Acidobacteriota; class Terriglobia; order Terriglobales; family Acidobacteriaceae; genus Edaphobacter. The sequence goes on from JALYIG010000104.1 coordinate 4,674, forward strand.
AGTAAGGCTTGGCATTGAAATAACCGTTTCGAAGAAACTCGAACAGGTCGCCGTGGAACTTGCTTCCTCCCGATTTAGTCACGATGTTCACCACCGCGCCCGCACTCTGCCCAAATTGCGCATCGTAGTTGCTTGTCTGGACGCTGAACTCCTGAAGCGCATCCGGAAATGGAAATGGCCCGTTCACGTTGGTCATCTCGTCAACGTTATTGCCGCCATCCAGAAGATAGTTCGACTGGTTCGGCAGCGTGCCATTGACACTCGTCACGACTGCCGCTGGAAACGTCTTGCCGTTTCCCTGGTTTACTCCGTTGCCTTCATTGGTCGCATCCACCACACCCGCCACCAGCGTAATCAGAGACGCCGCATTCCTCCCATTCAGAGGCAGGTCCACCACCCGCGACTCGTCGATCACCTGCGACAGCGTGCCACTGGTTGCGTCAACT
>JALYIG010000105.1 GCA_030775885.1 Acidobacteriota bacterium
ATCATGGTAAAGGCTACTGATTTACCGTCCGGGGATAAGGAGTAGCTGTGTCCCTCGATCGAGCCGCTTTGCATCGGGTATCCGGGCACGACCCTGTCCACTTTTCCGCTGCTCAAGTCGCCACTGCTTAAATCTTTGACCCATAGCTCCGCGCCATGCGTTTCGCCATTGGCCATCAGGAAATAAAGACTGCGTCCGTCGGAAGAGAACGTGGGTGATGTAGCGTTTCCCTCGGACGAGATCTGATGGTCTCCATCCTTATCGTGCAACCACACGGTGTGGTCCTGCGAGCCAACCGATGTAATGAGCGACTTGCCATCGGGTGCCATCGCAATCCCTTCCTGCGACGTCGGGCCAAAGGTAAGTTGCTCTGGCTTGCCATCGGGAAAGCGCTGCCGCCAGATGTGGAAGTCGTCGGTTTGGGCGGTGAGATAGATCCATTTACCGTCGGGCGACCACGCACCACCAAGACACTTTCCATTGGCAGGGCCGACAACCTTAACGTCTTGCGGGCCTTGAAACGGAACAACGCGGCACGGGATGATCGCACCTCGAGTGTCCATCTCAACGATGAGGAGCGATCGGCCATCCGGCGAAAGGTAGGAATGATGGGCCATGCTGCGATTGCCCTCAGGCCAATAGACGTCCCGGCTATCCCCTCGCGCCTCATCCGTGGCCACAATCCCCATGTGCATCCCTCCTTTGGTCTCAGAAAAGAGCAGCCGCTTCCCCCCATCAATCCAGGTCAGCGAGGAAGCGTTGGGCAGCAGCAAATGAGGCTCGCCACCCAGAACGGGCACCTCCCATGTGTCCCATGGACCGGCCATGCCATAGGCTATGCGCGAATTATCCGGAGAAAACGATGGCGCCATCTTAGGCTTCCCGTCGTGGGTAAGTTGGACCGGCTCCCCTCCCGGCAGCAACTTGACGTAGACATCTCCGGTTCCGATAAAGGAACCGCTGCCACGAATAAACGCCAGCGTTCGTCCGTCTGAAGAAAGGGAAGGGTACACTGCCGAGTCAGTGAAGAACGTCAGTTGCTCCCACTGCGCGCTGGCGGGAAGCGGTCCTGGAGATGAGCGCTCGAATAAAAATGCTCCCGCCGCAAGAGCTAAGGCCAGCACCGCCGCACCAATATAGGTGTAACGTTTCCAGAACTTCGGTTTTGACGCCAACGCCGACTTTGCTGCACTGGAGTCTTCTCTCTCTGGCCTCTCCCTTCCAGAAGACGACTCCTCCCATCGGCGCCGGCTGCTGTCCCGTTCCAGCCGCTGCAGGTCCGCGCGCATCTCGGCCGCGCTCTGATAGCGCAGGTTGCGATCCTTTTCCAGTGCCTTGCCGATGATCTGCTCAAGATCGGCAGGTACTTCGGGGTTCAACCGCACAATCGGGGTCGGAGTTCGGTTCAGAATGGCTTCGAATGTGACAGCGGTGCTTTCACCGCGGAAGGGAAGCGTGCCCGTGGCCATCTCGTAAAGCACCGCGCCGAAAGAAAACAGATCGGTGCGCGCGTCCAGTTCCTTGCCGCAAGCCTGCTCCGGCGACATGTAGGCAACGGTCCCAAGCATACTGCCTGGGCTTGTCAATTGCTCAGGCGGGAGGTCGATCGTGCCTGCTGTCGCAGTCTCGCCTGAAGAACTGGCAGGCTGGTTCATCTTGGCAAGGCCGAAGTCAAGGATCTTGGCATGCCCGCGCGCAGTAACAAACAGGTTGGCCGGCTTGATGTCGCGATGGATGATGCCTTTGCCATGGGCGGCGTCCAGCGCATCGGCGATCTCGATCGCCAACCCCAGCAGGACCTCGAACTCCACCGGCCTGCCGCCGATGCGGTGCCGGACGGTCATCCCGTCCAGAAGCTCCATTGCGATGAAGGTCTGGTCGTCATGTCTGCCAATCTCGTATATGGTGCAGATGTTGGGATGGTTGAGCGCGGAGGCGGCGCGCGCTTCACGGCGAAACCTCTCCAGCGCCTGAGGGTCGCGGGCTATATCGTCGGGCAGGAACTTCAGTGCTACCAGGCGGCCAAGTTCCGTATCGCGGGCCTGGTACACGACACCCATTCCACCGCCGCCCAGCTTTTCGATAATCCGATAGTGGGAGATCGTCGTATCGATCATGCGCTGACAAGGCTCTCAGGAATGATTGATCCTAACGGGCGACTCCGATCAAGTCAATTTGCCTCAGCCGCAAGACCGGGGCAATAGCTCTCTAATTCCTCGCGGCGAGAGTTAACAGAAAAGCAGCGGAACCTTCTGCTTGCTTGTCATTCCCGAAGGGAATTTGCTTCTGGCTTGGCTTCTCGAATCGCCCGAACTCCAGAAGACCTGGGACCACGTCGCTGGAGGAGCCGCGCCCTATATCGCCAGAGAGAATGTCGGTAAATGTGGGTGAAGCCTTCGCGGACATATTGTTTGCTTTCTCTTTGCCGATAAACCACTCATGGCACTCGCCCCTATCGACGGCAGCCCTAAGCCCCTCCCCGTGACGATATCAGGGCACTATAAGCCGCGATGTGTACTAAGGAGGTAGCCGCATATGAAGACGGGCATTCGGCAAGCGTATTCCTCTGCGACAGATGCATACGAGGCAGCCCAGGAGTTTTACAAGTCTGTCGCGCAGACCGATATGGTACTGGTCATGTTTTTCTGTTCCGCCGACTACGACCTCAAGACCCTGGCTGCAGAACTGAGCCGCCTGTTTGCAGGTATCCAGGTCATTGGTTGCACAACCGCAGGAGAAATTGGGCCTGGCGGGTACCGGGAACACGGCCTGGCTGGGGCGAGTTTTGCGGCTGAGGCCTGCACTGCAGTGAGTGGCTCCATCGACAACCTGCAGAGTTTCGAGATCTCCGACGGTCAGGCGCTTGGCCAGCGCCTCCTACAGGAGCTTGAGCTCATAGCGCCCCAGGCAAATCCGGACAACAGCTTTGCGCTTCTGCTGGTTGATGGTTTGTCTGTGCGTGAAGAATCAGTAGCGCGGGCCTTACAGTCAGCACTTGGCAAAGTGCCGCTGACGGGGGGCTCGGCAGGGGATGGTCTCGACTTTCATACGACTCACGTATATGTCGATGGAAACTTTCGTTCCAACTGCGCCACCCTGACGGTGATCACAACCCCGTTGCCTTTCACGGTATTCAAGACCCAGCATTTTGTATCCACCGATCAAAGGCTGGTTATCACGGCCGCAGATACGGCCACGCGCGTAGTCAACGAAATCAATGGATTGCCGGCTGCTCAGGAGTATGCGCGGCTGCTGGGTGTTAACTCCTGTGAACTCTCGCCTACCTGTTTCGCAGCTTCGCCGGTGGTGGTGCTGATCGATGGCAATAATTACGTGCGTTCCATCCAGAAAGTAAACGCGGACGGGAGTCTGACCTTTTACTGCGCGATCGAGGAAGGCCTGGTTCTGCG
>JALYIG010000106.1 GCA_030775885.1 Acidobacteriota bacterium
CCCTCTATCTCGACAAGCTCCTCGAACTCGAAAAGGTCTACCGCGGCGTCCAGTACGAAGACGAGATGGTCGAGCTCTACTCGCAGTGCACTTTCAGCAACAATCCCGTCGCCGCCTCCATCGACACGCCGCTGCACGGCTACCTGCCCTTCCCGCACGTCGACCATCTCCACCCCGACTGGGGCATCGCGCTCGCGGCCTCCGCCAACGGCAAGATCAAGATGGATGAGTTCAACAAAGAATTCGGCCACAAACTCGCATGGCTCCCCTGGCAGCGCCCCGGCTTCGAACTCGGCACGATGCTCCGCAAGATCGTCGCGGACACGCCCGGCTGCGACGGCGTTGTCCTCGGCGGCCACGGCCTCTTCACCTGGGGCGACACCCAGCGCGAGAGCTATCTCTCGACCATCACCATCATCGATCAGCTCGGCCAATTCATCGCAAAGCATGCGCAGACCGCAGGCCACAAACCCTTCGGCGGAGCCAAGGTGCAAAGCCGCGAAGCCGACGTCCGCCTGGCGATTGCGCTGAAGATCATGCCCCACCTCCGCGGGGTGGTGTCGAAAAAACAGCGTGTGATCGGCAGCTTTACCGACTCGGAAAAGGTCCTCGACTTCGTCAATTCCGAGCAGGCGAAACAGCTCGCGCATCTGGGAACAAGTTGCCCCGACCATTTCATCCGCACCAAGATCCGCCCGATGTTCGTCGACTGGAACCCCGCAAATGACGCCGGCGGCATCGATGAGCTGGTGGATATCGCCCTCGAAACCTATCGCGCCGAGTACGCCGACTACTACAAAGCTCACGCGCTCCCGGACTCTCCCGCACTCCGTGATGCCAGCCCGACCGTCGTGCTGGTTCCGGGCGTGGGCATGTTCAGCTTCGGCAAGGATAAAACGGAATCGCGCATCACCGGCGAGTTCTACACCAACGCAATCGGAGTCATGCAGGGGGCCGGAGCTCTGGGCGCGGGCGTTGACTGCAAGGACATCCCGCAGGCAGGCCCCGCCGCTCCGGCCAGCGCGTTCATTACCTACGCCAACTACGTTGCTCTGCCTCCCAGCGAGGCCTTTCGCATCGAGTACTGGAAACTCGAAGAGGCGAAGATTCGTCGCCGTCCGCCCGAGAAAGAACTCACTCGCCGCATCATGATGATCGTCGGCGGAGGCAGCGGCATAGGACGCGAAGTGGCGCTACTCGCAGCCCAGCGCGGAGCGCATATCATTGTTGCCGACCGCGACACCAAGGGCGCCGAGGCAGTGTGCGTCGAGGCGAGAGAAATCGCAGGAAAAGAAGCCGTGGGTTGCGTCAAGATCGACATTCGCGACCGCAAGACCATCCGCACCGCCCTGGACGAAACCATCCGCCAGTTCGGCGGCCTCGACATCCTTATCAACACGGCGGCCATTTTCCCCGCATCCCCCGACGGCGTAATTACCGACGCAATGTGGGGCGTCACGCTGGAAATCAACGTCACGGCGAACTTCATGCTCACCGACGAAGCCGAGCCGATTTTCAACGCCCAGGGTATCGACGCCAGCATCGTCCTCACCAGCTCCGCCAACGCAGTAGTCGCGAAGCGCGGTACCGAGGCATACGACGTCTCCAAGGCCGCGCTAAGCCATCTTGTCCGCGAGCTCGCCATCACCTACTCGCCGAAAATCCGCGTCAACGGAATCAGTCCTGAGACCGTGGTGAAGGGCTCAACCATGTTCCCCCGTGATCGTGTGATCGCGAGCTTGACCAAGTACAATCTGGCCTTCGATGAGAAGGCCAGCGACGACGAACTGCGCAACGAACTGGCACGGTTTTACGCCCGCAGAACACTCACCGGCCAGCCGATCGACCCTAAAGACTGCGCCCAGGCGATCCTGTTTCTCGCCGGGCCACTGACACCATGCACGACTGGCCACATCATTCCCGTGGACGGAGGATTGACCGAGGCCTTCTTGCGATGAAAAAAAGGAAGACCTAATGAAGAGTTCGCTCGGCAGATCACTGAAACCCAACGACCAGAGAGCCTCAATCGCAGTCGACCTGGGAGCGGAGAGTTGCCGTGTTTCGTTGCTCCGGTGGAAGAGCGGAAAGCCCGTCATCGAGCTGGTCCACCGCTTCAAGAACGACCCCCGCGAAATCGACGGAGGTTTGCGCTGGGACCTCAAGTGCATCGTCGATGGGCTGGAAGAAGGTCTGCGCAAGTGTGCCGCTTTGGCCACCGAAGGCGTTCGCTCCATCGCAGTAGATGGATGGGCAGTCGATTACGTTCGCGTCGATTCATCCGGAGTTCCGCTGGCCGATCCGTTCTGCTATCGCGATCCCCGCACGGTGAAGGCTGAGCGGTCCGCGCACCGCAAATGCAGCCAGGAACGCATGCGCGAGCTCACCGGAATCCAGATTCTGCCGTTGAACACGGTCTACCAACTTCACGCCGACTCGCTCGCCGGGCTGCCCGAAGGTCAGCAATGGATTAATCTGCCGGAGTATCTCCTGTCCCACTGGGGCGGCGCGCGCGTAGCCGAATACACCAACGCGACCCACACCCAATTGGTCGAACTCTACAAAAGACAGTGGTGCCGCGAGATCTTCAATGCCCTGCGGCTGGACCTCGCAAGCGCACCCAAACTAGTTCCACCTGGAACCGACGTAGGCAAACTCTCCGGCCCGCTTTCGGAGCTGCCCGCATTTGCCGACACAACGCTCATCGCTCCTGCGTGCCACGATACTGCATCGGCTATCGCAGGCATTCCAGCCACCGGAAATGACTGGGCGTACATCAGCTCCGGCACCTGGTCGCTGGTAGGCACATTGATTGAACAGCCTCGCAACAACGCTGCCGCACAGGCGGAAAACTTCACCAACCTAGGAGCCGTAGGCGACCGCATCTGCTTCCACAAAAATGTGAACGGTATGTGGCTGATCCGCCAGTGCATCGACGAGTGGGCACTGAAAGGCCGCGTCTGGCCGGTTGACGAGCTGTGCGCCGCAGCGGAACACATTCCCTGCCCTGACGGCCTACTCGATGTCGACGACTCCGACTTGCTGCTGCCTGAGCGCATGCCGCAACGTATCAACTCGCAGCGCATCAAGCGCGGGTTGGATGTCCTGGATGAAACTCCTGACAACGCGCCCATGTTTGCCACGCTGATCTTCCACTCGCTGGCCGCACGCTACGCCAAAGTGCTGGATCGCGTCGCATTGCTCACCGGCAAGCGCCTGAAGCGGCTGTTTATCGTTGGCGGCGCCAATCAGAATCTCTTTCTCAACCGGCTGACTGCGGAAGCGACTCGCCTGGAAGTCTTCCGCGGCTCACCCGAAAGTTCAACCGTCGGCAATTTTGCCGTGCAGCTTGCCACACTTGAAGGCAGCCGCGATCCGGTTACCGGTGCGTATGCGGAGCCAGTAGCTCGTTGGGCAGGCCTCTTCATCGACGCCCTCAACGCCGCTCCAATCGCTGAATAACTCGCGCGCCACATCTCTCAAGAGATCCCAGGGGCGCGCCGTTCTTAGGGTTGCTTTGGCGCAACTGTCGAATCGCCCAGCAATCCGCGGTCCTTCAGCATAGGCGCAGTGGTCGGCTCGGCGCCCAGCCATGCCGAGTACATCTTGCCCAGGTCCTCGGTATTGCCGCGTGAAAGAACCATTTTGCGGAAGCGATCGCCATTCGCGCGGGTCAGGCCGCCGTGGTCTTCGAACCACTGATACGCATCATCGTCCAACATTTCGCTCCACAGATACGCATAATATCCAGCCGAGTAGCCGTTCGCCCAGATATGCATGAAGTAGCTGGAACGGTAGCGCGGCGGCACCGTGTCGAGCCACATATGCTTGTGCTCCAGTGCGGCCTTCTCAAACTCGTCCGGCTTCTGCACCGGAGCCTCCGCGGACAAGGTGTGCCACTGCATGTCCATCTCCGCCGCTGCAAGCAGTTCGCTCAGAATGTAACCCTGGTTGAACTTTTCCGCCTTGCGAAGCTTCGCGGCAAGTTCCTCAGGCATCGGCGCGCCAGTCTTGTAATGCTTCGCGAAGTGTTTAAATACTTCCGGATAGGTCGCCCAGTGCTCGTTGAACTGTGACGGAAACTCCACGAAGTCACGCGGCACGCTCGTGCCTGAGAGGTACGGATACTGCGCATCAGCGAACATTCCATGAAGCCCATGACCGAACTCGTGAAACATCGTCGTCGCGTCCGTGAATGTAATCAGCGCAGGCTCGCCCGCTGTCGGCTTGGGGAAGTTGGCTACGTTGTAGACCACCGGAAGTGTGCCCAGCAATTTCGACTGGCCCACAAAGTTGCTCATCCACGCCCCGCCGGATTTGTTGTCACGCTTGAAGTAGTCCGCGTACCACAGCGCAAGCGGCTTGCTGTCCGCATCAAAGACCTCGAATACGCGCACATCAGAGTTATAAACCGGAATGTCCTTGCGCTCCTTGAACGTAATTCCGTAAAGCTTGTTTGCCGCATAGAACACGCCGTTCTGTAGCACATTCCAAACCTCGAAGTACGGCTTCACCTGGTCTTCATCGATGTCGTACTTCGCCTTCCGCACCTGGTCGGAGTAGTACTCCCAGTCCCAGGGCTGCAGCTTGAATCCGCCCTTCTGGCTATCGATCAGCATCTGGATGTCCCTGCCTTCATCCATTGCTTTGGCGGTCGTTGCAGGCACCAGCGCGTCCATGAATTTGATCGCGGCATCCGGCGTCTTTGCCATCTGATCCTCGAGATTCCACGCTGCAAACGAAGGGAACCCCAGCAGCTTCGCCTTCTCGGCGCGCAGCTTGGCCAGCCGTGCGATGGTGTCGCGCGTGTCGTTCGCGCCGCCTCGCTCTGCCCTGTTCCACGAGGCTTCAAACACCGCCTGGCGCGTCGCACGATCCTTGAGCGAACTCAGCACCGGCTGCTGTGTCGTGTTCTGCATTGGCAGAACATAGCCATGTACCTTGCGCTCCTTCGCCGCGTCCGAAGCGGCTTTCAACTCAGCATCGCTCATGCCCTTCAGTGCGTTCCTGTCGGTGGTCGTAAACGCCGCATCTTTTGTTGCGGCCAGCAATTTAGTACGGAAGGCATTCTGCAGCGAAGAATCCTCTTCATTCAGCTTCTTGAGCTTCGCCTTATCCGCTTCCGAAAGATTAGCGCCTTGATGAATGAAATGCTTGTAGTAAACATCGAGCAGCCGCTTCGATTCCGCGTCGAGCTTAAGCGAGTCCATCTGCTTATAGATCGCGGCCACACGCTGAAACAGCTTCTCGTTCAGAAAAATCGCGTCGTCCTGCGCGGCTCGCTTGGGAGCCTCTATCTCATCCACCTCCTGCAGTGCCGGATTCGTATTTGCCTGGCTCACCCCGTCGAAAACCTGCTGCACCCGGCTGTAAAGTTGGCCGCTCTTTTCCAGCGGAACTAATGTGTTCTCAAACGTCGGCGCGGCCGGATCATCGGTGATCGCCTTGATCTCCTTCAACTGCTGCGCCATCCCTGCTTCGAACGCCGGCTGATAGTCGCTGTCTTTGATCTTGTCGAAAGGCGGCGCTTGATACGGCAGCGCGCTCGCTGCATAAAACGGATTGTCCGGCCCAAATGCCACTGTCTGCCCCGCCGCCGCTACTCCACCCAGCGCAATTGCACCCGCCATCGTCACCATCCAAAAAGACTTGTAGTTCTTTCCATGGCCCATCAACATTGATCGATATCCTCTGCGTTAACAACGCAGCAACTATTGTAGAAGATTCTGGGAACGCCCCGCTCCGCCCAAGCAAGAGCTGAGGGCGGACGTAGAGAACACAGCCGCTTCAAACTGCCGTATCCTTGAAAATGACCATATGAACGAAATTATCCGCATCGGTTCGCGAGGTTCCCAGCTAGCTCTCTGGCAGGCAAACCACATTGCCGACACGCTTCGATCCGCCGGTCATACCGTCGAGATCGAGATCATCCGCACCACCGGCGACCGCATGCAACAGCCCGAGCCGGGCGCCGAACCAGATGGGTTGACCTCCCTCGCTCCCCTCTCCGACGGCAAAGGAATTTTCATCAAGGAAATCGAGGAAGCCCTCGCGGATGGTCGTATCGACCTCGCCGTCCACTCCCTGAAGGACCTGCCGACTGAGCTCGATGCGCGCTTCACCCTAGCCGCAATTCCGCCCCGCGCCGATGCCCGAGACGCATGGGTCTGCGAGCAGTATTGGGCGCTCCACACCCTGCCCATGGGAGGCCGCATCGGGACCACCAGCCCGCGACGGCAGGCACAACTGCTAGCGTTGCGCCCGGATGTCACCTTCGTCGAGATGCGCGGCAACGTAGACACGCGCCTCAGAAAGCTAGCCGAAGGACAATGCGACGCGCTGGTCCTCGCATCTGCGGGCCTCGACCGCCTTGGCCGCGCGGAGTCAGTCCATCAGCGCTTTGCCGTGGACGAACTCTGCCCAGCCCCAGGCCAGGGCGCGCTGGCCCTCGAAACGCGTGCAGCCACATACGCGGTCTTTGCCGAGCCGGGTCACGACGAGTACGTCCGCAAATCTGTCGCCACTCTCGACCACGCCGAGACCCGCTTTGCAATTGAAGTAGAACGCACCGTGCTGGATGCCCTCGGCGGCGGCTGCCAGATTCCCATCGGAGTGCATTGCGTCCCGCTCCACGACGGGTCGGAACTCCTCGGCTGGCGCGTTCACGCGCAAGTCCTCGCGCCGGATGGCGAACGCATGATTTGCCTCTCCACCGAGGCGCCTGCAGCAGCAGATGTGCGCAGTATGGGCCTACAGGTCGCACATGACCTCATTGCAAGGGGCGCACTCGACTTACTATCTGCACCTGCCTCCGCATAGCCCTTACTTCGCCGGCAAACCCAGCACCGCTCGCGTCTCGGTGCGCGCCGCGGCCAAATCCCGCTGAAACCGGGGCGTCGCCAACATATATCCGAACACCACATAGGCGACCTTGCGGCTTGCCTCAACATCGCTTGGATAGTGCACCCCACACACCAGCCGGTTATGAGCAAAGTCATCTGCGCGAGCCAGAATCTCAGCCCGCTTCTCCGGCACGATCTCAGCCAGCGTGAAGCCTTCGAGGTACCCCACCAGCGCATGACCACTGGGATAGGAATTAGCCACCTCGGTAAGTTGGCAAACCGGGTGCAGTGACTTGTCCGCGTTGTAGGGCCGCACCCGCTGGAAAAATGTCTTGAGAATTCCGCCCGCAACGCTTGCCTCATTCTCGACGTGTACGCCAACGCCGGCCGTCACAGGAAGCGCCTGCGCGTTGAACCGATCACCAAAAACGGTTTTGTAAAGGAACAGGTCCTCTTCGCTCTCGTCCGCCTTTGCCACAGCTACATCCTGCGCAGTGCGTGAAGCCTCCAGCGAATGAAGGTCGCCCAGTTCCGTCTTTTGATCTTGAGCACCATCCACCGGCGCGTTGGGAATCAGCGCCTCCAAATCCATCACCGAAGGATCGATATAGTACGCAGTTTTAGGCGGCGCGCCGGCGGCCTTCGCCGGCTTCATGTCCTGCGCGGAGAGGCTGCAGGAAGAAGCCATTAGCGCCAGCAAGAATGCTGGCACAAACAATTGTCGAATGTGCAACGTTTTCCGCGGTCTGTTCATAGATAGGCGAATTCTACCGAAAACACGTGAATGGATCGTTGCAGCCGCGCGCTATAGAACGGTTCTGCCACCGTCGACAATCAGGTTCTGGCCCGTCATGTACGAACTCGCATCCGAGCACAGAAACAAAATCGCGCCCTGGTATTCGTCCTTGTTGGCCATGCGGCCCATGGGGATCAACTGGTGCAATTTCGCAGTAAACTCATCCGGCTGCCCCGCCGCCACGCCGCCCGGCGAGATCGCATTGACGCGAATATTGTGCGCCGTCCAGTAAGTCGAGAGATACCGAGTAAGCCCGATTAGCGCAGTCTTCACCACAGAGTAAGTCACGGGCTTCACCGGCTGCTGATCTTCCGGAAGTCCTTCTTTGCGGTAGAGCCGCTGATCCGGCGCAATCACTCCAAGATCGGACGCAATATTGAGGATGACGCCTGAATTACGCTTCACCATCTCCTGTCCAAATATCCTCGAGCACAGAAACGCGCCCGTCAAACCCACAGCGATATCTGCGTTCCACACCGCCAGCGGAAAATTCTCCAGCCGCGACCATTGCATCGGCTTACCCTGAGAATCGTCCTCGACCTTGGGATTATTCGCAGCGTTGTTGATCAGAATATCGACGCGCCCAAACTTCGCCAAAATCGCATCGCGTGCTTCGAGCAGCGAAACCTCGCTCGTGATGTCGACAGCAAGCCCGAGGCACTCCGGCCCGTGCGCAGTCTGCAGTTGATCGGCGCGCAGCGCAGGATTCGCCACCGAGAGGTCCAGCAGCACAACATGCGCGCCCGCATCGGCCAGGATCGCACCGTGGTGAAACCCCAACAACCCCGCCCCGCCGGTAACAATCGCAACCCGGCCGCTTAGATCAAAGAGCTCGCGCACTCGGCTGTTTGAATTGTCCATATTCACCGCAGTCTAAAGTCTGTGCATCTGCCCGCCAGCCAAAACTCAGGCGCGAAGTTTCGCCCAAGTAAACATTGTTTTAACACATCCGAAGACAACTGCTCAGACCCGATCGCCTCTGATCGGATCGCAATCCACATACTTTTGAAAAGGCTATCCGTCGATTCCAGCATACAACCTGAGCGCTCAGATTGACCGGCTTATGTCCCGCACGGGACCATCAGAATCTACAATTCACGCTCCTCACAGCGATGCGCTGCAGTTGGTCATTTCCAATACTGACGGATGAACGCGAGCTGGCTGCGAATCCAATTGACTTCGTCTCCATCTTTGCCGCGAGCGGCCTGCAAAGTCACGGGCCGGTTATAGCCAATCTCTCGCATGCAGGTGAAGACGCTAGGCAGATCGGCCGACCCTTCGCCCAGCGGCATAGTGGCAATCCCACCCGCAAACTTCGACCGCCGGTCCTTAATGTGAACCGACCCAATGCGCTCCCCATAAGCCGCAAACTCTTCAGTCGCTATGTGCCCAAGCCCGGAAGAGTTCCCGGAATCGTAATTCGCTTTCACATAAGGATGCGGGATGCGGCCCAGCAGTTCCGCAAACTCGCTCGGTCCCAGATCCGTCTCGAGATGCAACTCCACACCGTACGCCTGAGCGACGGGTGCGGCCGCGGGGATCAGTTCCACCACGGTCTGCTTCTCCGAATCCGTCTCGATCCGCGAAATGTCAACGAATGGAAGCACGATGGAGCGCGCCCCAATTGTTTCCGCAACCGGAAGCAGCCGATGCAGAAAACCCTCCCGCTCCGCACGTTCTTCAGCGGAGCAGCGCAGCAGGGGATAATCCATAAACCAGTCTGCACACATCGTGTGCGTCGCAATGTCATGCTCCTGCTTCAGTGCGTTCAACTCCGCCAGCCCCGCCTCGCTGAAGATCGGATTCACATCGAAACCATACGCATCCACAATCCATTCAATGGAATCGATGCCTGCCGCAGCCGCATTCGGAAATTCCTCACGCCATCCCGCACGCGGAAACGACTGGAAGCGCCCTCCGTCCGGCGGCACGAGCCTGCCTTGCATAATTCCGAATTGGGTCGGATTCGCCGCGAGAATTTCCAGCGCGCTCACTCCGGCAACCGAGCTGATCATTGATTCATATGATACCTGTGCCCTAGGGATTAGTCTGGCGGTCGCCAGTAGAACACGTCACGGCCGCGAAGATAGCGTGCCGCTAATATGGCATCTGCGAAGCTGCGAACCGCTCCAAACCCACCCGGCAGCGCCGAAACAAAACCATGCCGCGCCACATGCGCCAGCACCTCTGCCGCCGCGTTCTCCGGGCAGGCGCACAGCCCCGCAATTTCCATCGCCGCGAGATCGTTCACGTCATCGCCAAAGAAGCAGGTGTTCTCCAGCGAGACGCCGCATTGCGCCGTGAAATCCCGCAGAGCAGTCGCCTTATCGCGCGTACCCTTCGCCACAAATGGAATATGCATCTTCTCGGCGTAACGGTCTACCAGCGGCGAAGGCTCACCGGAGATCAGCGCCATCTTGATGCCCAGCCGCCTCAGCAGCGACACCCCCATGATGTCGCTAAACGCAAAGCTCTTCGACTCTTCGCCGCTGGTAGACCAGGTAAACGTACCGTCCGTGAGCACGCCGTCAACGTCAAAGGCAATCGCCTCGAGAGTGATGAGTTGTTGTGGGTCAAAAGACATTCCGTTTAGTGTACCGTTCGGACGCCGTGCCGCAGCAAACAAGAGACCCCACGTCTACGAATCGAGACGTGGGGCCTCTGAAGTACTAGCCGGAAAGCTTAGACGGCCGCCCCGACCCGCCGCAGTTTCTTCATCACCGGAATCTCGTCCTCGTACACGCGCTTGATTCCGTCGCCCATCGACTGCTCGCAAAGCCGAATGTCGCGCACCAGCCGCGAGATGCCGTTCGGCTCAAGCGACGCCGCCTGGTCCGAGCCCCACATCGCGCGGTCCATCGTAATGTGCCGCTCCACGCAGCACGCGCCCAAAACGTACGACGCAACCGAGGTCGGAATGCCCGTCTCGTGGCCCGAATAGCCCACGGGGACTCCATAGCGCTCGATCATGTTCGGGATCGCCCGCAGGTTCAACTGCTCGTACTTCGCAGGATAAGTGCTGGTCGTGTGCATCAGGATCAGGTCTTCCTTGCCCAGGACTTCAACCGCGTGATCAATCTCAGCGTAGGTGCTCATCCCGGTCGACGCAATCACAGGCTTGCCTGTCTTGCGCACGTAGCGCAGCAGGTTGTCATCCGTCAGCGACGCTGACGCAATCTTGTACACCGGCGGATTGAACTCTTCGATAATGTCGACCGAGGCTTCATCCCACGGCGACACGAACCAGTCAATCTTGAGAGATTTGCAGAAAGCAGCGAGTTCTGCATAGTCCTCGGCGCCGAATTCAAGGCCGCGCTTCAGGTCGCCATTGGTCGTTCCGAAAGGATTCTCGCGAGGTGTAGCCAGTTCCTTCGCCGTATAAACGACGTCCACAGTGCGCTTCTGGAACTTAACCGCATCGCAGCCCGCGGCAGCCGCAACACTCACCAGACGCTTCGCAAGATCGACGTTGCCGTTGTGGTTGATGCCAATTTCCGCGATGACATAGCACGGTTGGCCAGTGCCCACTATGTTGTTGCCAATCTTTACAGTCGCCATTTTTGAGACTCCTTTATTGATCGGAGATTGTCCAGCGCTAAGTTAAGAACATCGGGCTCGTGTCCAATTATTGTTTCAGACGACCCGAGCATCCGTCTACCGCACGTCTGGCCTGAGCATACACCGCAGGCATGAGGAAACTTCAAGCTTTCAAGCCGAATCAAGTTCATTTCAAGGAGGTGTGCAGCCCATTAACAAACGGTAGCTTATTAAGATGCATGCAGGCAGCCATCGCGCGCAATCATTCGGTTAATAATCCGCAGTCAACTTTCGAAAGTTAGTTTAACCTGATGTTCAACTAATTCACTGAAGGCCGCTCCGCCCCATCCGCTACCATCGCCAACACCATTTTCCGCCCCTGTGTAATCTCTTCTCCCCTGCGTCGATTCGCTCTTCCAGCGCAACCCCAACCATTTATCCTGATTCCATGTCCGCAACTCCCTTCTCATGGCAAGGCAGGAAAGTCTTCCTCACCGGCCACACCGGCTTCAAGGGCGGCTGGCTCGCGCTCTGGCTGGCCAAGTCCGGCGCCACAGTCCGCGGCTACGCGCTCGACCCCTCAACCGACCCCAATCTCTTTACCGTCGCAGGCGTGGGCCGAGTCGTCAACGATATCCGCGGCGACATCCGCAACTCTGCCACTCTCGAATCCGCAATGCAGTCCTTCGCGCCTGAAGTCGTCTTTCACATGGCCGCCCAGCCCCTCGTCCGCCTATCCTACGACGACCCCATCGGAACCTACGAAACCAACGTCATCGGCACCGCCAAGGTCCTCGACTCCATCCGCCGGACCCCTTCCGTGCGTGCGGTCGTCTCCGTCACCACCGACAAATGCTACGAGAACAAGGAGTGGATCTGGGGCTATCGCGAGACCGACCCTCTCGGCGGATACGATCCCTATTCCAGTTCCAAGGCCTGCGCTGAAATCGTCTCCGCCGCCTATCGCCAGTCCTACTTCCCTGTAGCAAAATTAGCCGATCATAAAGTTGCCATCGCAACCGCCCGCGCCGGAAACGTCATCGGCGGAGGCGACTGGTCATCCGATCGCCTCATCCCCGACCTCGTTAGCGGCTTCCTCGCCGGCCAGCCCGTTCTCATCCGCAGTCCGCTTGCCATCCGCCCCTGGCAGCACGTCATGGAGCCGCTCCATGGCTACATTTCGCTCGCCGAACATCTCCTCACCCCCACTCGCGAGCGAGCCGCCAAATTCGCCACCGCATACAACTTCGGCCCGCACGACGACGACGCTAAGCCGGTCGGATGGATCGTCGATAAAATGACCAAATTCTGGGGCGACGGAGCCTCATGGGCCCTCGACGAGCAGGAGCACGTCCACGAAGCCGGCTACCTTAAGCTAGACGCTTCCCGGGCCAAAAACGATCTCAGCTGGACTCCGCGCCTCAACCTCGAAACCGCGCTCGAATGGCTCGTCCAGTGGTATCGCGCCTGGCAATCCGGCGCCGACATGCACGCCTTCACCCTGGCCCAGATCGCCGCCTACGAAGCCTTGTTGTAGCGCCGATTCAGGACGCTGCAGGCACCTGCGCCTCCCTTTGGGAGCAGCAGTTTTTCGGAGTAGTAGCGGGTTTTAGTCCGCAGTAAATGGCCAATAGAACGAGGGGCTTCACCCCGGGTTCTCGAAGGACGACACGACATGACAAAGTTCCAGATTTTCTGCATTACCTTCCTCCTGGCTGCCACCCC
>JALYIG010000107.1 GCA_030775885.1 Acidobacteriota bacterium
GCATCGCGCGATCGATAGGAATGCGGATCGCATCGGGCTGTCCGTCGACCTTGCTGTAGTGGTTCAGCAATAAATCTTCGCGCGCATGCAGATCGGCGGTCGCCTGGTTGCCGTCGTCGATGTCCAGCCGCGGCTCAGGAAAGTTGTTGACCATCTGCCCGAGTTGTTGCTGCTGCATCTCCGGATTGCTGGCGAGGTTCTTGCCTTTGCCCAGCGGCTCTGTTCCCGAAGCTGTGGTCCACTTGGTGGCTGGGCCGTCCTGCTTGATCCAGAGATTATTAATGACCTTACCCATGCCGTAGCAGAAGAAGAAAAAGATGATCACCGTGCCGAACAGGCCTGCGAGAAACACCGAGATGCCTTTGACGTGGACGTCGGACGTCTCGTAGCCCGGATGCTCGGAGTCGTACTTCGGCGCCTCCGCTTGCGGCGGCGTGTTGCCCACGGTGTCCTTGCCCATGTCGTGGCCTTCAGTGTGCATGTTCAGGCTCCAGGATTTCTTCCAGATGCGGATCGTTCACTACGACCAGAGGCCGCGCCATCAGTTGCGTGATGTAGTAGGCGGCCCATATTCCAAGCACGGCGCCGGGCACGGTGATGTATGCCAGGATGCTGAGCGGTTCGCCCACAAGGTTGCGTGCGGCGTAACGGAAGTTCGGCTCGATCAGCCAGAACATGTCCACGCAGCGCGCGAACAGCATGAAGCAGGTGATCCAGATCATCTTCTGCTTGTTGCGCTTGATGTCGCGCGAGAGCAGCAGGCAGAACGGAATGAGCCAGTGGCATACGAAGTCCAGGGTGCAGATGGTCCACCAGCCGCCCTGAATGCGGTTTAGGTACCAGGGCAGTTCGTCGGGAAGATTGCCGGACCAGATGATGAGGAATTCGGCAAACGTCAGGTAGATGTTCAGCATGACGAATGCGAAAAGGAACTTGCCGAGGTCGTGCTGCTCTGTGGTGCGCAGCAGCGTCTTCATCGGCTCGTAGCGCGAGAGGAGAATGACGGTGAGGATCGACAGGGCGAGCACGCCATAGCCCTGCGCCACCAGGAACTGCAGGCCCCAGATGGACGAGTACCAGGTGACGTCGATCGACTTGATCCACACGATGGCGCCCAGCGTGAGCATGATGACGTAGATCAGAATGCCGGGGCCGCTGAGGTTTTCAAACTTGGTGCGCCAGCGCTCGAAGCTGTGCTCGGTGCCGCGCGCCGGATCGGCATCGCGCTGCAGCGACCAGCGGTTCAGTAGGAACATCAGCGTGAGCAGCACCGCATAGATGATGCAGTACTCAACGATCATGGCGAACGGGTTCAGCATGTTGTGCTTGAAGTTCGCGGTGATCGCCTGTTCCTTTGTGATCAGGCCCTGCGCCAGCGCGTTGTTGGTGGCGTCGACCGTTGGGTAAAGCACCCACTGGTAGAGGTGCTTGCCGAAGAAGGGAATCAAAATTGGGATGAACAGCAGTGCGACCAGGGGCAGCGTGCGCGACATCGCCTCCAAGGGACGGCGTAGCAGAAGGCCCCACTTGCCTCCCGAAATATACTGCAGCATCAGCAGCACCAGACCGCCGCCAGCCAGGTTGAAGCAGGTCATGTAGCCCATCAGGTAGGCGCGGATGATATGGTTGCGGCCCTCATGCGTGAACGCAAAAAACACCGATAGCAGCGCGAAGACGGCGGCGACGATGATGGCACGCGTTCTCCACGCTGCCAGCACTGGAGGCGCGTTCAACGACGCCGGAAGCACACGCGGCGCGTCAGCGTGTGAACCGTGATCCCCGTAATGTTCGTGTGCAGATGACATTCGTTATAGGCCTTCGGAAAATCGTGTCGAACTGATTACTGCATCGGAGCCATAGGAGACGGTACACCGGAAGCGCCCTTCGCGCCTGCCGGCAATTGGGTTGGAATTCCGTTGTCCTGATTGTTGGGCGTGCCGTAGACCGCGGTCCGCGGAAGCGTCCAGTTCGTCGGATTCTCAATGCCTTCGCGTTCTGCAATGTCGGTGAGCGACTCAACCTGCGCACCGCCCGCATCGGCGGACTTGGCGCTCTGACTCAACTGCAGCGCCTTGATGTAAGCGACAATCGCCCAGCGATCGACTGGCGCCACCTGCGCGGAGTAGTCGGGCATGGAGCCGTAGCCGTTGCTGATGACGGTGAAGAAGTGTCCCAGCGGCATTGCCAGAAGGCGTGCGGAATGGAAGTTGCCCGCGGGATGGTATCCGCGCATCACGATCATGCCGGCGCCGTTGCCCACGCGCGAGTGGCACGGCGTGCAGTAAACGTTGTACCGCTCCTGCCCGCGCTGAAGAACTTCCATGGTCACCGGGAAAGGCATCACGTTGCCTTCCTTGCCGTCCTGCATGCCGGTGTAGAAGTAGGTGTCCTCATGCAATTGCCCGCGCGCGACGGTGTTCTCCACCTGCGGGCGCGACGAGCGTCCGTCCGCGTAAAACTCGGTGCCGCGCTGCGGAGTGAACTTCGGCTGGTTATGCATGTCCTGCCGGCAACCGGCGAGCGTCATCGACGCCGCCATCGCCGTTGCGACTGCCAACCTTGAACCTCGAACCTTGAACCTTGAACCTGCTCTCCGCATCAATGCTCTACCTCCACCACCGATGCCGGCGAGAACTGTTCGAGAAACGCCCGAGTAGCCACGATGGAGAACTTCGGGTCATGCGCTTCCAGACAGAGAAAGAACTTGTCTGTTGTGGCGCCACTGCGGAAGTTGGGCGCGTTGAATACCGGATGATAGAGCTGCGGCAGACCGTTCAGCGCGATCATGCCGAACGCCGCGGAGAGGCCCGCCCAGAGAATCGTCCACTCATACGCCGGGATGATGAACGCAGGCCACGAGAACAGCGGACGCCCGGCAATGTTCATCGGATAGCTCCACACCGAGATCCACGTCTCCATGCCGAATGCCGTCGTCAACCCGATCAGCCCACCCAGGAGGCAGACCAGCGGCACGCGATTCTTGTGGAAGTCGAGCGCGGTCGCGGCCTCTTCCACTGGGTAGGGCGTGTAACACTCCATGCGGCGATAGCCGGAGTTACGCGCAGCCTGGGTCGCCTGGACCAGCTCGCCCGGCGTGTTGAACTCCGCCAATAATCCGTAGATTCCCTCGCGCGGCGGCATCAGACGGTCTCCTCAATTACAGTTTCAGAATCGCTTCCGCCTGGCTTGATCTTGGTCTGCGGAAGCATCATGCGAATTTCAGACATTGGAATCATGGGCAGGAAACGAACGAACAGAAGGAACAGGAAGGTGAAGAGTCCCCACGTTCCGATGAAGGTCATGTAGTCCCATTTGGTGGCGCGATAGGTGCCCCAACTGGACGGCAGGTAGTCGCGGTACAGGCTGGTGACGACGATGACGAAGCGCTCGAACCACATGCCGGTGTTGATGACGAACGACAGCAGGAACAGGAACAGCGCGTTGACCCGCAGCTTGCGCGACCACAGCGTGGTCAGCGGAATCGCCAGGTTGGTGAGGATGAGGATCCAGTAGGCCCAGCCCATGGGGCCGAACATGCGGTTCCACATCATGAAGAATTCCCAGTGGCTGGCCGCGTACCAGCTCATGAAAACTTCCATGCCGTAGCCGTAGCCAACGATCAGGCCGGTGCCCAGCATGACCTTCGCCATGTTATCCAGATGGCGCAGCGTGACCATATCTTCCAGGTGATAGAACTTGCGGATGGGCACGGCCAGCGTGATGACCATGGCGAAGCCCGAGTAAATAGCGCCGGCGACGAAGTAGGGCGGGAAGATGGTGGTGTGCCATCCGGCCATCGCAGCCACCGCGAAGTCGAAGCTGATGACGGTGTGTACGGAGAGCACCAGAGGCGTTGAAAGGCCCGCCAACAGCAGGGATGCGGTCTCATACCGGATCCAGTGGCGGGTCGAACCGCGCCATCCGAGGGACAGAATGCCGTACACGGACTTCGCAAGCGGCATGACCGCGCGATCGCGCAACGTGCCGAAATCCGGGATCATGCCGACATACCAGAAGACCACCGAGATGGTCGCGTAAGTCGAAACCGCGAAGACGTCCCACGCCAGCGGGCTGCGGAACTGCGGCCAGATGTTCATGGTGTTGGGATACGGGAACAGCCAGTAGCTGACCCACGGACGGCCAACGTGGATGAGCGGGAAGATGCCCGCGCAGACCACCGCGAAGATGGTCATCGCCTCGGCGAAGCGGTTGATCGAGTTACGCCACGTCTGCTTGAACAGCAGCAGAATTGCGGAGATCAGCGTGCCTGCGTGACCAATACCGATCCACCAGACGAAGTTGATAATCGCGAATCCCCACGCGCCGGGGATGGTGACGCCCCAGATTCCGACGCCCTTGAGGAACAGCCAGGTCAGCGCGATGACCACCAGCGTTGCAATGCCGCCGGCAACCGCGAGCCCGCCAAACCAGGCTAGAGGCGTGTTCGACGTCAGCACGATGTTCGCGATCTTCTGCGTGACCGACTTGAAGTTGTGACCCGGAGCGAGGACCGCGTACTCGCCCGTGCGCGGGTCGATCATCGGATCCAGCACTGGATCGACGCTCGGGTCGTCAATGGGTGATTTGGTCGCCATGCTATGCGAGCTCCGGATTCGGGTTGATTACGCCAGCCGTATAAGTAGTGCGCGGCCGGAAGTTCAGGTCCGCCAGCACCTGGTAATCGCGTTCCTTGGCCTTGTGCTTTGCCACTTCGCTGTTGGGATCGTTGAGATTGCCGAACGAGATCGCCGATGCCGGGCAAGCCTGCTGGCACGCGGTCACCACGTCGCCATCCTTCATCGGACGGTTCTCCTTGTCGGCTTCAATCTTCGCTGCTTCGATGCGCTGCACGCAGTAGCTGCACTTTTCCATCACGCCGCGTGATCGCACTGTGACATCGGGATTGCGCCCGAACTTGAGGCTCTCCGTGTCGTAATCCGAGTACAGCAGGAAGTTGAAGCGACGCACCTTGTACACGCAGTTGTTGCTGCAGTAACGCGTGCCCACGCAGCGGTTGTAGACCATGGTGTTCAGGCCTTCGGGCGTATGCACGGTCGCGCCCACCGGGCAAACCTGCTCGCATCCCGCGTTCTCGCAATGCTGGCAAGCCATCGGCTGGAAGTGCGCGCGCGGAGCATGCAGGTCGCCCTCGAAGTAGGTATCGATGCGCAGCCACTGCATGTTACGGCCGATCTTTACCTGCTCGCGGCCGACGACGGGAATGTTGTTCTCCGCATAGCAACTGACGATGCAGGCGTTGCAGCCGATGCAGGAGTTCAGGTCGATCGCCATGCCCCACTTGTTTTGAATGGTCTGCGAGGAGACGTCCTGGTGGTCGTAGCTCCACGCGTCTGGGAAGAAGCTCTCACCCTTCTCCGGCTGCTCGCCGATGGGGCTGTAGCCAACCTTGTTGATCAGCGCGCCCTTAACGTCACCTTCATTCTCGTGCGCGAAGTTGGGGTTCTTCTTCACCTCTTCGAGCGTGGCGTAGCGAATGATCGCGCGCTCCATCGCTTCGTGACCGGGCAGCGAGTACTCGCCTTGCTTATCGGACTCCTTGACGTTGAGGTCCTGCTGCGCGAAGGCTCCGCGATGCTCGGTGAAGTTGACCTTGGTGACGCAGAGATCGTACACCGCATCCGACTTCGTCATCTTGCCGGTAGCGAAGGTGGGCGTGTCCGAGGTGCGTAGAAGATAGGCGTTGAAGCCGACTCCGGCGCCCACACGGCCTGCTTCGGCGCGGCGTCCGAGGCCGAGATGCAGCGTGACGCAGCCGTCGGGATGACCCGGGACCATCAGCGCGCCCGCGATTACCTTGCGGCCATTGACGTCGATCTCCACCGCGTCGCTCTGCTCAAGCTTCATGCTGTCCATGGTGTTGAAGCTCATCAGGGCAGCATTGTCCCAGCTTAGATTCGTGACTTGCTTGGGCAGTTCCTGCAGCCAGCCTACATTGGCGTAACGGCCGTCGTAGAGCGAGGGATCGGCGCGGAACGAAACTTCAAGAGTTCCGGCGGGCAGGACCGATCCAGACACCAAGGCCGATCCTCTGGTTGCGCTGGACGCAGAGGGTGCGGCCCCGGGAGACTTCGACGTGGCGGTGAAAGCAGTGCCGTCTACCCAGCCATCGTGCAGAGCTTTGCGCCATCCGGCAGCGAAATCGCCCTTGATGTAGGTCTTCGCGGTCGCAACCACAGCGTCGTAAGCGGTCACTTGCGAGTTGTCCAGCAGCGATCCCAGCACGTCGTGCGCCGAGTGGCCGCCGTACATCGGAGCAATCATCGGCTGAATGATTGAGATGGTGCCGTCGTACGCGCGCGCATCCGACCAGCTTTCCAAGTAGTGCGACTTGTTGATGTGCCACACGCTCAGCGCGCCCGTTTCATCCACATGCGAGCCGAGATGGACTGTGTTCGGCACCTTCTCAAACGCAGCCGCAAACTCAAGATCAACAGGCGCGTTGTACAGTGGGTTCACGCCAAGCATCACCAGCCACTGAACCTTGCCCGCGTTCATGTCGGCAACCAGCGACTTCAGATCCGCAACCTGCTCGGACGGCATCGGGTTCACCGTCTCGGTGTAAATGACCGTCTTGCCAATTGCGCCGAGCGAGGCATTCAACTGGTACGCAGCCGCATGAACCTCAGGTGGAGCCTGTTCGCCAGGGATCACCACGCAGCGGCCGTTCGCCTTGTTCAGATCAGCCGAAAGCGCCTCAAAGAATTTCGCAGTGTCGGGGTTCGCCGACGCCGAGGGTCCAGCAATCAAATGACCAAACGAACCCTTACCTTCCCAGGCGCCGCTCGCATACGCCTGCGCAAACGCCACCAACTCGCTCGGCTTCAGCGCCAGCCGATGCTCTGCCTTGAACCCCGTCACGGTCGCGCCCGACTCGACGACGTACATGCGGTTCATGGTCTGGCCTTCTTCGTACCGATGCCGCGCAGCATACGCCGCGGCCATCGGCAGAAAGCCCGGGTGCGCGATGCCGCCGAGGAAATCTGCATCGAGCGACAGAATCACATCCGCGTTCTCAAGCTTGTACTGAGCATCCGTATAGCTGCCGAACGCCGCCTTGGACGCACTCATCGCGGAGTCGCGATTCACTGGCTCCCACTGCACCATCTTCGCCTGCGGATACTTCGCCTGCACTTGCTTCCACTGCGCAGCAAGCGTGGGCGAGGTAATCGTCTCGCTCAGAAAATAGATGCCCTGGCCGCCGCTGGATTGCTTCACGGCGGAGGTGAATGCTTCCTGAAACTCCGCAAAGTCGCTTGGCTGACCGCGCTGAAATGTGCGTGTCGAGCGGTCCGGATCGTACAAATCCAGCAGCGATGCCTGCGTGAAGACATCCGACTTGCCCTTGGCCATCGGATGGTCGGGGTTGCCGTCCACCTTGATTGGGCGGAACGCGTCCGACTTCACCAGCACCGGAATCGCGCCGGTGGGGAACGGAAACGCCGTCGCAAAATACATTGGCTTGCCGAGAATCAAATCCTCAGGCGCCTTCACGTAGGGGAAGATCGGCTCGTCGGGCTGCTTGGTACATCCGGCCAGTCCGGCCAGCGCGAACGACGCGCCCATCACCTTGAGGAATCCGCGGCGGCTTACTGCGTCCACCCATTCGCCTGCCTGGCGGGGGAATTCTTCCGTCAGCATCTCGTGGAAGCCGGGGGTCTCGGCCAACTCGTCCATGGACTTCCAATAGCGCTTGCCGGTCTTGCCGTCGAGCTTCGCGCGCACTTGCGCCAGCGTCAGCTTTGGTGCAGCCGCGGGCGCAGCCGGAGCGATCGCGGTCACCACCTGCGCGTCGCTGTTCCCTGTGCCCTGATCCCTGTTCCCTGTCTTTATCATCGGTGGCATGTCTCGCAGCTCGTAAGCTCGTTCGGTGGACGGATGTGGTACTGCGCCGTCAGGTATCGGCCGAGATCCTTCTGGCTGGTAAAGGACTGAGTTCCTGGCGTTACATCGAGCGCGACCGGCTGAACTCCGCCTTCTGCGCCAGACTTCGCGATTGAGCAGTTGACGCTCTGCGCGGTCGGTCCCGAGCCGGATGCGCCCTTGCCGGTGGGAGCGCACTTGACCGCCTGGCCGCTCGAAGGTTCTGCCCACGCCATGTTGTAGATCTCGCTGGTGGGCCGCAGGTTCTTCGCTGGGTTGCGATGGCAATCCAGGCACCACTCCATCTGCAGCGAGTTCTGCATATACATCAACGGCATTTGATCCACACGGCCATGGCAGCTTACGCAGCCGATGCCCTTGTTCACGTGGATGGAGTGATTGAAATAAACGTAGTCGGGAAGGTCATGCACCTTGATCCACTGGATCGACTGTCCGGTCGCCCAGCTATCGCGCACCGGCTGCAGCAGACCGGCGTTGGTCCAGATCTGCGCATGGCAGTTCATGCAGGTCTTGGTAGGCGGAATGCCCGCGTAGCTGGAGACCTCAACCGAGGTATGGCAATACTGGCACTGCAGGCCGAGCCCCTCCACG
>JALYIG010000108.1 GCA_030775885.1 Acidobacteriota bacterium
ATTCACCACCCCCGCCGCAAACAGCAACCCCAGCGTCACCGTCTGGTGTCCCCGCAAACTCCGCCCGACGCTCATCCGAGCAATTCTACGATCTTCAGTCGTAACTCCTCATCAGGGCCCGCCGACGCTGGAAACCGACGGCTGAAACCAGATCCTACCCAAGCAACCTTTCCGCATCGCCAACCCCATGGCCTTACCTCCCATCTCATCCACCACAAGGCTTCGGACGGTGAAGTCGCAAGTCAATTTCCTAAAGAGGACCACTTATGAAGCTCATCTCCGCCCACATTGAAGACCTGCGCACCCTTTACATCTCCAACCTCAGGAAAGCCCTCGACATGGAACAAAAGATCACCAAGGCGCTGCCCGACATGATCGAAAACTCCACCGACGCCGAGCTTCGCACCGCATTCTCCACTCACCTCGAAGAGACGCGCGTTCACGTCTCGAAGGTTCAGGCATTGCTCCAGCGCAACTCCGATGACGACAGCACCGAGACCTGCAAGGTCATCAACGGCCTCACTACCGAAGCCTCCGACACCATCGAGGACGTCACCAGCCCCGAAGTCCGCGACATCGCCCTCATCGGAGGCGCTCAGCAGGTCGAGCACCACGAGATCGCCGTCTACGGAACCCTCCGCCGCTGGGCCGAAATCCTTGGCCTCAGCGACGACGTAACCATCCTCAAGTCCATCGAAGCCGAAGAGGGCAAAGCCGACAAACTGCTCACCGACATCGCCTCCCGCGTCAACACCATGTCCGTCGCCGCTTAGCGCAGTCGAACAACAACAAATTGCCCACCCTTTCACAACTGCATCGTGAAGGGGTGGGCTGCCGTCGTTCGTAGCCCACAGAACTACCCCTTCCGCCCAAATTGAAATCGTCCTGAGCGGATTGGGACGTAAATGATGCCGTCATCTGAGCGAAGTTTGGCGCGGCCTTTCGCGCCAAACGCAGCCGAAGGACCCTGATGACGCTCAGTCCACCCATGCTCCCGATCCATTTAGCCGACGACCCTTCCCGCTCGCTCACCCAACAAAACAAACGTGATGGCCATCACCATCAAAAATGGGCCAAAATCGCGTGTCAAGCCATAAAGCGGCTAACCCTATGATCTGTAATGACATACGTTTGCAGAGTAGTTACGGTTCATATGCTAGGATTAAGGTGGTTAAGTAAGTTCAGCAAGCCGCAAGCGCCGCGCACTCCCGCCACTTGCGGCTTTTTTGTGTCCATAACCTGTTTATTTTGTTATTGATACTCGTAAGCCAAGCGAAATCATATATTTACAGAATGAATGATCTAAACATATCAAAATAGGATATTTACTAGGACACGGAGGGCGTCAGAAAGGAGCAACGATGCCGCGTTACAATCATGCGCTCACGGACCACACTCTATTTCCCGGTCGACCCGAATCCGCCCGCACCTCGAGCCGCCTCACCCAGCTCCTCCACCACCTCGAACCGCGCCTCGATCCGCTGCACAATCCGCAACTGCGCAATCCGGTCACCCGTCTTGATCTCCACCGCCGCAGTCCCCAGGTTGGTCATCACCACCTTGATCTCCCCGCGGTATCCCGGGTCGATCACTCCCGCCAGCGTCGTCACGCCCCGCACCGCGAGCCCCGACCGGTCTTCCACCAGCGCCCCATGCGTCGCCGGAAATTCCATCGCGATTCCCGTCGCCACCGCCTGGGTCGAACCGGCCGCCAGCGTCACTCCGGCCAGCGCGTACAAGTCCGCAGCCAGATCCCCGTACTCACCCACGTGCGCATACCGCGGAACCAACGCAGCAGCATCCAGCTTCTTTACCTTGATCGCAACCTGCATCGCACAAGTCTATCCGCACAAGCCGATCGCGGCCCGGATACAGTAGAAGAGACCGCTCGCACTGTGCGCATCCGTCCCATTCCGAGCACTCTCCTCGCCACGCTCACCGCCGCGCTCGCCCTTCTGCCTCTGCTCGGCCGCAAGCCGCTCACCGACTGGGACGAGGCCATCTACGCCCAGGTAAGCCGCGAGATGCTCCACCACTCGTGGCTCATCCCCCACTGGAACACCGCCGTCTGGCTCGAAAAGCCGCCGCTCATGCTCTGGATCACCGCCGCCTTCTTTCACTTCTTCGGCGTAACGGAATTCTGGGCGCGCGCCGCCTCCGCGCTCTCCGGCGTTGCCGTCGTTGGCATCCTGCACCTCTGGCTCGCACGCACACGCAGCACTCTCGCCGCATGGCTCAGCACCCTGATGCTGCTCGGCACTTTCGGCTTCCTGCACTCGTGCCACACCGGCGAGATGGACATAACCCTTGCGCTCTGCTGCACCATCGCGCTCATCGGCCTCGCGCAGGTCGAAGTCGGCCACGACTTCGGCTGGCTGCTCTTCTGGGCGGGATTCGCCCTCGCCGCCATGACCAAAGGTGCAGCCAGCGTTACGCTACCCATCACCGCTGCGATCCTCACACTCGTTCAGCGACTCCGCTTGCGCGCACCCTTCTTGCCCTTCTTCGGCGGCCTCGTCCTCTGCCTCGCCATCGCGGTGCCGTGGCACCTCGCAATGTTACCTCTCTTCGGACGCGGCTTCCTGCGCGAATACCTCGGCCTCCACATCCTCACCCGCGCAACGCAGCAGATCGAAGGCCATGTCACGCCGTGGTGGTTCTACCTGAAGGTGCTGCTCGTCGCCGCGCCGCCCTTCGTGCTGCTCTACCCTGCCGCCATCGCGCAGGCGTTGCGCCGCAACTCCGGCCTGCGCGCCTTCGCCATCTTCGCGCTTACCACGCTGGTCTTCTTCTCCGCCGTCCAGACGCGCCTGCCGCAATACATCGTCCCGATGTACCCCGCGCTTGCCGCAATCACCGCCGTCTGGCTAGCTGATCGCGTCCGCACCATCCTCGCCGCGCCGCGATGGAAACTCGCCGCTGCCGCAGTCCTCGCTGCTCTATGCATCTGGCTGACGATGCCCGCGCGCAAATCGCTCCACTCCGCGACCGCAGCCGGACTGCCTGCCTCCGACAGCAAGGACTCCACTGCCCTCCTGCGCAACCGCCCGCAGCCTGGCGTCCCGGAATCCAGCCCGCTCCTCGTCTGGCACGATGGACCGCTGATGTCGATGCCGTCCATCGTCTTCTACGCCGGCCGCCCCGTCGAGCAGGTGCAGTTTATCCCGCGCGCGACTTGGCCGGAGCCGAACCGCTACACCTTCAACCCCCAACCTGCGACGGAAGCCTTTGCCGCCGGACCGCGCCTCCTCCTCGTCGACCGCGCGCTCATCAGCGAAATCCCATCCGGCTTCCTCTACACGCCCATCGCCTCCCACGGCGCCCTCGAAATAGGCATACTCACCATCAACCACTAACTACCACTGGACTTCAAATGCTCGCCCGCGCACGCAGCTTCTTCAATCCGGACAATCCGACCCAGCTGCCGCGCCGTCTCTTCTGGACTGCGTTCCTCATCCGCGTCGCGTACATCGCGCTCGCGCACACCTTCCGCATTCGCCCCGCCGACGACCACTTCCAGTTCGCCTGGGAAGCCGGCCGCATCGCCCGCGCGCTGGTCACCGGCAACGGCTACGCGGATGCCTTCGCCAACACCACATTCCCCCACACCGGGCCGACGGCGTGGCTGCCGCCGCTCTACCCGCTGCTTATTGCCGCGATCTTCCGCATCTTCGGCGTCTACTCGCACACCTCCGCGTTCGTCCTGTTCACGCTGCAATCGGCCTTCTCCGCCGCCACTGCGCTCGCCACCTACGAGATCGCTGCCCGCTGCTTCAACCGCCGCGTAGCCCTTTGGTCCGCGTGGATCTGGGCGTTCCACCCCGCGGCCATGCAGTACGCCGTCCGCTGGCCGTGGGAGATGTCCCTCACCACCGCGCTCTTCACCTTCACCCTTGTGCTAGCGCTCCGCATGCGCGGCGTCGGCGACGAAACATCTCGAACCTCAAACCTCGAACCTCAAACCTCGCAATGGCTCCTCTTCGGCCTCCTCTGCGGCCTGATCGCCTTGTCCAATTCGACCCTGCTGATCTTCCTCCCCATCTGCGGCCTATGGATTCTGTTGGGCAAAAAAACGGGTGCCCCGACCATACCGGGTGCCCCATCCAAGCTCCGCTTGGGTGGGATCCTCCAGCAGGCGGCCTCCGCCCTGGTCTTCTTAGCCTGCATCGCCCCCTGGACCTTTCGCAACCAGCAAGCCTTCCACACCTTCATCCCTCTCCGCGGAAATCTCGGCGCCGAACTCTACATGGGTAACGGCCCCAGTTCCAACGGTCTGCTGATGGAGTACTTCCACCCCTTCCAGGCGCCTGAGCAGCTTCGCCTGTACGCCACAATGGGCGAGGTCCGCTACGTCGCCATGCGGAGCGCCGCCGCAAAGCAATTCATCGCCGCCCACCCCGCACACTACGCGTCCAACATCGCCCTCCGCATCTACTTCTTCTGGATCAGCGTTCCCCAAGCCGACGTGGCCCCTGCCGTCGAAGCAGCCCGCGTGCTCAACTTCGCCTTCACCTCGATCGCCGGCTTGCTCGGCCTCGCACTCGCGCTGCGCCATCGTGTCCCGGCCGCGGGCCTATTCGCGTGGGCGATCCTGCTGCTTCCCATCCCCTATTACGCGATCACCGTAGCAGCCCGCTTCCGCCACCCGCTCGAGCCGCTGCTGTGCATCCTCGCCGTCTACCTTTTCCAGTCGGCGCAGCGCAGCCGCACCTGAGTCACTTCGCCGGAACCTGCGGCACCGTCGACCGCACCAACGTGTACGCATGCCGGAAACTCATCGGCTGACCCGCCGCAGCTGTTTCCCGCGTCATCTCCAGAATGTTCCTGCCGATGCGAAGCGTTGTGCGCACGTCCACCGTCGCATCGTTCTCCGTTCCCTTGCCCGTCAGCATCAGAACGCCGCGGCCTTCGCGAAGTGCATCGAGGCCGGCGATGGAATAGCTATCCGCAACTTTTCCGTCCGCGCCCAGCGTCTCGTAGTGCGCCGCCAAAGTATCGATGCGAACGACCTCTTCGTCCGTCACCACCTTCGTCGGCCCGTCGTCATAAGTGTAACGAAAGCGCAGGCCGCCCGGCGCAAGCTCCACGCTGAGCCAGGTCGGCAGCTTCACTCGCTTCCTCGACTCCGCCGGCTCCGAGTAGTCGCGATACTCCAGCGTTCCCACCCACATCCCCGCCAGCGCCTGCTTCAGTTCCGCGTCCGCCGACTGTTTCTTCACGGACGGCGCACCCTGCGCCAGCGCGCATACAACGCCGGCGCACAACAAGATACCTACAGCGAACCTACGCATGCGACGAAGTATACGGCTCGCATGCGACTCCGGCTATGAGACGAGTCGGACCCTTTGCACCCTGTCCAAAACTGATGCCGAGTCCTGTGCTCCCACCGTAAAGACCTGCACGCAGCTTGCCACTCAGCGCTTCTACTTCTGCGGAATCAGCAGCGTCAAAGCCGTCGGCACCACCTCAAGCCGCACTGGAAGCGTCCCCAACAGTTCGCCGTCCGCCTCCACATACGAGGGCACCGTCGCGTCTTCCAGATCACTGCACTCTACCGTCGAGCAGTCGACCAGTTCAATCGGATACGAGTACGTATGCCGCTGAATCCACACCGCGACCATGAATCGCATATAGCGCAACCGGCTGCGCGTCTTGAAAGCCAGCACATGCAGGTTTTTGTTCTCGATCGCCGCGCCTGGAGCCAACCGGTTCACCATCCCGCCGAAGTTGCTGATGCGCACCGCCAGTATCTGCGACACTTCAGCCGTCTCTACGCCATCCGTCCCGGTCGGCGTAAACTTCGCGCGAAAAAGCGGAAACGTATGCGTAAACGCCATGCGCAACGCCGCCACCAGGTACGCCGCATAGCCAAACCGGTGCTTCAGCTTCGAATCCAGCCGCGAGAAAAAAAGCCCATCCGCGCCAATGCCTGCCGCCACCACAAAGTAACGTGAGCAAGGTTTCCCCGCGCTATCCATGTACGATACGCGCCCAACCGACACGCGTTCCGGCACTGCGCTCAGCAGCCTCTTCGCTGCCTTCACCGGAGAAGACGGAAGCCCAAGATCGATCGCCAGCGCATTCGCTGTTCCCATCGGAATGACGCCCAGCGTCCCCAGTCCGCCCACCATCTGCTGCAGCGCTTCGTGGACAGTGCCATCTCCGCCGCATGCGATCACCGTGTCGCAGCCATCGGCAATTGCTTCCTGCGCGATCCGACCCGCGCTCCCGGGACCTTCCGTCGCAATCGCCCGCACCTCGATGTCCGCGTCGCGAAACACAGCAACCACTTTGTCTATCACGGACATCCGCCCACCGTGGTTCATGCCGGACATTGGATTGTAGATCAGTGCAACGCGACGCATCCGATATTCACCCGCACCCCGCCGCTGGTGCCAGCGGAGCAAGTTCCCTTGGGTATTCTTTCACGTCGCGCGCATCGCGCAGTAATTAGCCCCTCAAACTCCAGCCTCACCCGCCGATAACCCTAATACAACGAAAGGGTCACGCTGCTGCAACTTTCAGGGAAGGCGGCAACCGCGAAAGCAGACCCGCGTCCTTGGAGAAGGAACAATGCAACCAAACGAACAGCAGTTTCACGATCCCGTCCGAGTCATGCTCGCGGACGATCCTTGGAGGCCTCAGGACTGGGTTCCGGCGGATCGCCTCACGCAACGCTGGATTCCCGAGGGCTGGACGCCCGCAGGCATCCCCGCATTCAGCAATGCTCCGATCGACTTTGTTCGCGATCCCGCCCCATGCTGCGAGCGCTGCCGCCCTAAGCTCGACCCGCAAACTCCCGCGTCTCGGTCGCGATCTTGATCTTCTCGCCCTGCTTGATGAACAGCGGCACGCGAAGCTCCAGTCCCGTCTCCATCTTCGCCACCTTAGTCACGCTTCCGCTGGACGAGTCGCCCTTCACCCCAGGCTCCGTCTCCGCCACATCCAGCTCAACGAAGATCGGCAATTGCAGCCCGATCGGATTGCCATTGAACTTGCGCACCTGCAACAGGACGCCCTCCACCAGGAACTCCATCGAATCGCCCACCATAGCCTCGTTCAGCGTCAGCGTCTCAAAGCTTTCCTGGTCGAGGAAGTGCGAGCCCTCGCCGTCGCTGTAGAGATACGACACGTCCACATACACCAGGTCCGGCTCTTTGAATTTGTCCTGCGCTTTGAAAGTCTTCTCGAATACGGCCAAGGTCAGCAGGTTGCGCATCTTCAGCCGCACCAGCGTCTGCCCGCCGCGCGCCGTAGGCGTGCTTATTTCGGCGTCGAGACACGCATAGGGCGTGTTCTCCAGCTCAAACACCATCTTCCGCTTCACATTAATCGCTTCAATCAAAGCCGCCATCGGTGTGTCCCCTATCGCAATTCTTCCTAAGTATAGTGGTCAGCTGTCAGTTGTCGGCTGTCAGCTAGAACTGACCACTGACCTTCTCACCTCACATAGAAGTAGCGCACCAAATGAAAGAACACTGGCGCGGCGAAGCACAGCGAGTCAATGCGGTCCAGGATCCCGCCGTGTCCTTCGATCATGGCGCCGAAGTCCTTTACGCCCGCATCGCGTTTGATCGCGCTCATCACCAGCCCGCCCGCCGCGCCCGTCAGAGCAATTGCCAACGCCATCCCCGCCGATGCGAGCGGCCGGAACGGCGTCACCCACCAGAGCGCCGCGCCCACCGCGGTCGCCGACAGCACGCCGCCGACGAAGCCCTCCACCGTCTTGTTCGGGCTTACCAGAGGCACAATCTGGTGCTTGCCGAAGAGCTTGCCCCACGTGTACTTCAGCACATCGGCCAGTTGCACCACCACCACCAGATACAGCAGCAGGCGTGCATCCTGCCCGGCGAATCCAGGGATATCCAGCGTCAGCAGCGCGGGCGCGTAGCTCAGGCAGTAGAGGCAGATCATCAGCCCGAACTGGATCTTTGCGGCCCGCTCGAGAAAGCAGTGAATGTCGCCCGAGAGTGCAATCCGCGTGGGAATAAACAGGAACGCCAGCGCAGGAATCATGATCGAAAAGCAGCCGTACCAGCGAATTCCAATCAGGTAGTACTGCAGCGGCGTGATGAAGAAGAACATCCACACCAGCGTGCGATGGTCGCCGCGGCGCGTAGGCATCAGCGTGATGTACTCGCGCAGCGCAAGCAGCGACAGCAGCGCAAACAGCACCAGCGAGCCGAGCGGCCCCATCAGCAGAGTCAGCGCAAAGATGGCGCACATCTTCCACCACGCCCGCGTGCGCGCATTCAGGTTGTCGATCGTAGCGCGCGCCGCGTCGCTCTTCGCCGTGCGCTTCAACGCCGCTCCAATCGCGCTGGCCACGATCAACAGCATCAGCACGCCAAAGAACAGCCATGCCAGCTTCGGATCGCGCATAAGGAACCGAGTCATCGCCTCGCTCACACTTGCACCTTCCTGCGCAGGCCAGCCACCGCCGCCCATGCCCGCTGCAAAAACTCAACCTTCTCTTCCGCCGCGCCGAGCTGCATTGGCTCGCCAAACGTCAGCAGGCTGGCCAGCGGTACCGGAAGTACCTCGCCCTTGGGCAGTATGCGCGACAGGTTCTCCAGGTACACCGGCACCAGTTCAACGTCCGGCCGCTGCTTCGCCAGGTAGTACAGTCCGCTGCGAAACGGCGACATCGTCTCGCCGTCGCCGCGCGTGCCTTCGGGAAAAAAAATCAGCGAATTGGTCGTGCCCATCGCCGCTGCAAGTTCGTCGATCACGTTTGCCGCCGCGAACCCATTGCCGGCCTCGCGCCTTCGCGGAATCAGCACCGCACGAAACACCCGCTGCGCAAGATACGCCCGAACGCCCTTGTCCCAATAGTCCTTTGCCGCAACCGGCCGTGTCCGCGCACGCACCTCGCCGGGCAGCGCCGACCACAGCACCGCAAAATCCAGATGGCTGGTGTGGTTCGCGAAGTAGATCCGCTGCTTCGCATCTGGCGTGCATCCCTGCCACCGCACCTGCACTCCGCTGATCCCGCGCGCCACCGCCGCAATCACGCTCGCAAGCGGATGGACGTGCTGTCCGCTCATCGCGCCCCAACTTCGCGCAGCGCTCCGCGAGCCCGGTTCACAATCGTCACCACCAGCAGCACAAGCATCACGATCAGCACCCACGGCACGGCCTTCTCAACCTGCAGTCCGAGCCCGAGCAGCAGCGCCAGCACCCCAAACAGAAATGCGCGGTCACTCTTGCCCATCGGGCCATCGTACCTGCGCGACGCGCCGATCTGCACGGCAATCACGCCCGTCATCTCGCTCAGGATCGCGAGCACCACCACGCCCACCATCAGCCGCGCATTGAAACCTGGCACAAGCGCCAGCGGAAGATACAGCGCTACATCCGCGATCACGTCGCCCAGCTCATTGAGCACTGCACCCAGCGCGCTCTTCTGGCCATGCTCGCGCGCCAGCATGCCGTCCATCGCGTTCAGTGCCATGCGGAGAAACAGCACCACAGGCACCAGCAGCAGAGTCCTCCCGCCGCGCGTCCCGGCAATCTCCGCGCCCGCTGCCAGTGAAAGCACCAGCGCCGCCACCGTAACCTGGTTCGCAGTCACGCCCGCTCGAGCCAGCCCGTTCACCGCGGGCCGCAGCAGGTCTTGAAACCTCGGCTTCAATCCGTAAACGCTGGGCATGGTCGTGTTGAAGCAGACATCAGTGCGCTTGCAGAATCCGGCCCCAATACACAGCATAGAGAGCAATCCAGAACACTCCATGCCACACCAACAGCCGCGCATCCGTCCGCTTAAGGTATCGCCGAAGCGCGCCGCCGGCAAATCCAAACGCGATCCACACCACCACAAACCGGTAGCCGCGTGCCGGAATCGTAGACGCCAAGAACGCTCCGCGCCCCACAAACTTTGGAGCCTCCACCGCATAAGTCTTGTATGGCACTCCTCCCAGCGGCCCCCGATACACGGCGCCCAGCCCATGCTGCGAGTAGCCCGCGTCCACCTCGGCAAACATCCGCGCCCGCACAAACGGCACATGCACCACGGCGTCGCGCGCGCCCGCCGCATCCTGCACCGCCCAGCCGAACATCATCGCACCGCCCAGCAACGCACCCGCAATCGCCGCAACCACGTGCTTTCCCGCACGCTTCGGCCGCAGGATCGCCACCAGCGAGATCAGCACATCCGGCACCACGAAAAAAACCGTCGCCTCAGCGAGCCCCCACACAAACGCCAGTGCCAGCCCCGTCTTC
>JALYIG010000109.1 GCA_030775885.1 Acidobacteriota bacterium
ACGTCGAACCTGCCGCGCAACACCGAGGCAGAGCGCCTTGTCGTCATGCGTGTCGGCCAGGAGATATTCCGCAAGGCCCTGATGGAGTACTGGAACGGCACATGCCCACTCACCGGCATTACCGACCCAGCCCTGCTCCGCGCTTCCCACGTCGTCCCCTGGGCCGAGTGCGAGTCCGACGCGCTCCGGCTCAACGTCTACAACGGCCTCCTGCTCTCATCCCTCTGGGACGCTGCCTTCGACGCCGGCCTCGTCAGCTTCACCGCCGATGGCGTCACGCTCGCCTCGCCCACGTTGAGCGAGAGCGCTGCGCTGGCGCTGAGCCTCGCCGCCCAACCAGTTCTGCACGGCCTCACCCCTCAGCATGAGGTGCTACTGAAGCGTCATCGAACGAAGTACGGAGTGGGGTATAAGGCATAATCGCCCTAGCTGGCCGGTGGAACCGCATCGGGAGCTGGAGGGCTCGCCTTCCTTACCGATGGATGCGCATGTCCTGGAGCGCTTGCTCGCTTTGAACCATGAGCGCGTCGCTTCACCGGGGTAGCGGGGGGCGGAGCGACTGGCGCGATCACCGCCGCTGGCGGCGGAGTTGGTGCCGCAACGGGCGAGCTAGAGATCATGGCTCCGATAATGGAGAACACCACGCCGCCCAACATGAAAGCGATAAAGAGCTTGAGACCGTTCCCAGTTCCCGACGGCGGCGACGTGCTGGTCGGGTTCGCGGCACTCTGGGCAATGGGTTT
Source organism: Acidobacteriota bacterium (assembly GCA_030775885.1). GTDB lineage: Bacteria > Acidobacteriota > Terriglobia > Terriglobales > Acidobacteriaceae > Edaphobacter. The sequence goes on from JALYIG010000109.1 coordinate 744, forward strand.
GCTCACGCCCGAATACTGGCGGTTGTAAAGTCCAGTACCGGGAATCGATGCCGCGGTGTACGTCCTTCCCCTCGCATCCTGGCCCACGCGAAAGCCGCGCACACCGGCTGAGTAGCCGATGCCGGACTTCGAGAAATTCAGTCGGAGTGGTCCGAGTTTGAGACTGCGACGGAAGTGCCATGCCATAGCAAGCCAAGTCTACGCGGTTCAAACCGGCGCCCGATCATTTTGATGTGGGTCTCACGTCGAACCGGCCGATGGTGTGTTGATTGCGTGTTCCAACAGGATGAGCGTTTCCATGATGCCATCGAATGCCGGCGGGTTCGTAGGCTTGGCGGGAGGGCGGGGAACTAGAGTGAGGTCGTTACCTGCGACCTGCTGTCTGTGTTGGGAAGGTACCCAAGCCCTCAATTGGCCCGCGTCGCACTTCAACGGGATTCCCAAAAACACTACACATAGAAGACCCGACGCTAGCCGCGATGCGATACATGACTTTCACAGGAGGATAACAATGAATGAAAGCAAAATAGGCTCGGAATCGACAAATGGCAGGGAATCGCTGCCGTCGCCGGTGGATGAGCATAACGACGACGCAGGTTGCATGCTGGACCTCGAAATAGCCCTACGTAGGAAGTATTCCAGGCGGTGGGCGCCAGAAATATGGCTTCTCCGCCGTTACCTCCACCGTTGCCGGGGCTTTCTAACTGGTCGGTACAGGACGGTTGAAGTAACAAAGGAGAATCCCGACGAACCCCCGTTTTAGAGGGCGCTGGCCCTATCGAGCTGTTGGCACTATGTGGTCGGCGTGTTGCTCAGGCCCGAAGGCCTAAAACACACGCCTACCCATTTCCCATAACTAACCAGCCGATGGTGCGTCCCAGCTAAAGCAAAGAAGGCTATGATGCGGCATGCTCGAAGTCGAAGCCCAAATTGCCGGGCTGGGAGCCGGACGCTTTCTTACCTCTGGGTGTACTTTTTCCAAGCTTAAGGCGGATACCGCTGGTAGTCACGTGCGTCTCGACCACCTCCCGCAATCCCACGTCCTGCCCTGCTCGTTCATCGAGCGGCAGAGGGCACTGCTCATCATCAAATGTTGTTCGCGGAAAGATCTCCAGTGCTGCCCCGTCGAGCCTTGGTGAGATGCCAATGATTCCGGAGAAGTCGGCAATCAGAATTGGTTCAGCCTTTGGTTGGTTCAACCGATCGTCGATTGCTTTCTCCACCCACTGCTTGCGTGTTTCGCCGGATTGGTGCTGGGCCTGCCTGAGCGGCGCATCAAATCTCTGGTCTATTTGGACAGTGAAAGACTTTTGATTTCCAAGCTCCACAGATCGCTTCTCTTCCTCTTTGCCGTGGGCCAACTTGTTCGCGAAGAGTTCCGCGGCGATCTTGAGTCCCTCGCTGCGCTTGGCTTTGTCGTCTCCGAGATCGGTGAAAATGTGGGAGAAATCTTCCAGAAAGGTTTTCAATCTATCTCTCCCAACGACGTGAGACTTTTTACCATGGGTCTTGGTTCGTCCCACGGCGGTCATGATCCGACGTGCCGATTCCTTTTTTATTCCGAAGAGTTTCTGGATTGCGGTGTCGGACCACGTTATAGGGGCGGCAGAGCTGATGATGTAACTTAGCATTTTGTCGATACGATCGAGCCACATGATTCGCATAGCAATGGTGTCTTTCTAATAGTCCATCTCTGACCTCATAGCATTAACGCTAGAGGGCGGGTTTCGTAACTCACCCCAGGGAATATAGAACGATGCTATCGTCTAGCCCTGTGATTTGCGCCGAAAACATGCAGGCCAAAGTAGATTGGGGAGTACTTTTGTACCAAATTGGTGAGACAGTCTATCTAAAATGGCTGACGCTTCGACCATATTGGGAGTTCCAAAACCATAATGGCTATTCTGCAGTGAGACAGTATCCAAGAAATTTGGGCCTGATTTACAACATCGCGGGGCCTCATCAGTCCACCATGTTTATTTCAGCGCTCATGAACCAGCAAATCTATAGGCATTCACCCCTATTCTTGCTCCGCCCGACCCTCAATATCGAAAGTTGCATGTCGCGTGATGATAATGGGCCATAGACTTAACTTATGGGCCTCGATCTAGCTGCGGGCAGTATGGCGCTGAATACTCCGGAGACGGATGAGCCTCAACTTCGCGTTGTAGATAGTGTCGTACAGCATAAGACCGGTGGGTTCTCTGATCGGATCGTACCGATGCGACTGGATGACATCTGCGGTGAACATCCGCTTGTGGAAGAGCTATACAGGCGTTTGGGTTTGCCTTACTTCCCGCAGCCAAAGGTCGAATGTTTGCCCAAGGAGATTGTTCGCATCCTTCTCGAACGCACCCCGCTGCTGATCTGCCAGGAGCAAAAGGATCGAGAGGCCTGTATTGGAAACGTGAGGGTCTATCGCCTGGCACGTTTTGCACTGGACCCAACCGAAGTTGTGCCGACGATTCGGTATACAGGGTCTTTGACCGGGAAGCGTCGTGAGCGGCTGTGCGAGGCATTGTTGATCGAGACGTTCTTGATGCCGGAGATCTTTGGCCGGCGTCCTGCCGAATTGAAGGCGTTGAGTGCGGCTTGGGAAAGAGCGACCGCTTTGGGGCTGCTTGAGTTCTGGAAGGGAGCCGGTTTTGCGGAATTGTACCGCTCAGATCCCCAACCATTGATGAGAAAGCGTGCGCAGGATCGAAGATCAAGTAACTGACACAGGGGCGAAAGTAGCGAAAGTCGACAAGCGGCACAGGGAGTATCTGGCCCCAAACGAGAGCCCCGAGCATCGGAATCTCCGTAAGGCTGCGCTGCGAGCGGGCCAGGACGAAGAAATCCTGCGGAATATTCTCTGGCAGATCAACGCCCACGATCGTTTGCTTGGACTGCAGCGGATCGCGACAAATCTGCTGAAGATTTTGGGTTCGCGGACGAAAAAGGACGATCCCCCACTCTTCGAGGGATGGACCGCGGTGCTCCAATGGATTGTAAAAACCCACCCGGAGACTAAGTCCGTCAAGGATCCGATTCGCCATTATGGCATCGGGCGGCACCCGCTTTACGCCTGCCTGTGGCAGCGGTCAGCGGGGTGGCCTGCCCAGTATGCAGCTCTACAGTGGCATTTATTGCGGGCGCATGTCTTATACCTGTCTGGAAACAGTCTCCGTGATGTCTATGAGGCTTACGGTGATAACGAAGAATGGAAGATCTTTCCGAATTCTCCCAACAACGCTAGCCTGAGCGTGCGTGAACTGGCCAAAGCTGGCTGGGGTCCTCTTCTACCGAAGTTGCATCTCCCATATCCTGCTGAGATCTTTGTAAACACTCTGCCCACCGTCCCCTGTCCTAGCGGCGTCGCGAGTCTGTTGAAACCCCATTGGCGTGGCCGGTGCGCGGATTTACGATCCTTCATCGCCAAAGCCAACGGCTGGGAGGAGTGGGGGCACGGTCCCGGCGGGCATGGCAACTTTGCCCCTCATTACCCCGATAGGGATCTGTCGACACCGGATGCCATGCCCGGAGATCCTGACGACCCAGATGCCCACTGGCCAGCTGCCCGGTGGATCACAATGCCAGGTGTCGTTGAAAAGCCTGATTCAGGCCAAAGACTCGCACCGGACGAGCTTCTGGATCTCGATCTAGATCCGGATGAGATCGTAGAACCGGAGCATCGCTATCTTGTCGCGCCAGAGGACGCGGATTTCGATTATCAACATTTGGCGATGTTGTCTGCATTGGGGGCTAAGGGACAACTTCGGCACATGCAAATGGTTCATCAGTTGCTCCCTTGGGACTATAACCACCTTTCATTGCATGAGTTGGCCTGGTGTTTGCACGAGTGCAGCAACGTGGTCAGAGAAATCGGCGACCTCACCGATGTGCGGGCAGACCAGTACCTGGCTCTGGAGATGGTGACCCTGATCCATGTGATGTTGTGGACAGGAAGCTCGCCGGAACGCGCCTGCGATCTTAGGGTCTTGACGGGCACTGAAACCCTTGAGGCGGACCGCAAAGCCAAGATGGAGGTAGACCTGGTCTTTGAACTGGACTCGAACCAGTGGCGAATTCGTGCAATCACGCCAGACTACAAAAGCGTGATCGATGATCCAAAGGGACAAACTTATCGGCAAGCGGATTCTTTTTTGTTACCTGATATAGCGCGGACAAAGACATTCATCAACCTGCTTTGGCCACTAAGTCCACCTGACACCGAGGAATACTCGCTGGCGGCGAAGGAGGCCATGGCAGCGAGGACAGAGGCCGACAAGGCGGAAGGTCGCTTGTTTCTCAGGTCTGAAGATTTCTATCGCGCAGAACTCAAGAAATGGTTGAAGGGGCGGCCAAATTCTCTGACTGGCCGGGTGACCATCGGCCGTATCGGCTCTTTTCTGTTCAATCGGCTACTTGCAGTCACTGGCGATCTCATGGCCGCCGTCCTGATCACAGGTCACTCCCATGCCCAAGCAAGAACCCAGGCGTTTTACGCGTCCTACAGCGTTTCTCAGTTGCGAAAGATCTATATCGAGGCTAGCTCCGCCGTGGTGCGGGAGGCATACCTAGCGGCGAATCTGACACCGCCCGAGATCCCCATGGAAGGCGGGCCGGTAGATGATGCGCATGTTGGGGCACGTTTGTGTGCGACTCGCGAAGCTGTAAGAGATGCGATCCATCGTCTTCGGGATGATCTCGATTTGGCCTCGGAGATTGAGGACCGAGTCGGATCGATCAAATTCCATAACCTTTACACGCTTTATACCGTGCTTATGTTCGACTATGCGACATCCATCAGGGCAATTCGCACTCCATATTTGTCCTTCGACGAGGTTGATCCTATTGACGGTTTTGCCTTCATTTCCGATAAGGATGATGATGCCCATCATAAAACCCGGCAGGCCTGGATTCCGCCCATCGTCTTCTCCCAGATGAAGGCATACGCCGATCACCTTCAAGCCGTTACCTCTGATAATCCATATGTTCTCGATTCGGTGAGCACGGCGCTTCGAGGAGACGATGGTGCGCAGGCACACAATTGGTGGGATATCTGCTTCTTTCTCAATCCAGAAGGTAAGCCCTATGAGGTGCGACCCAAAACCCTGAGCGAACATATGAAGCCTTATTTGGAGTTGCCGCCGAATCTGCATCGGCGATTTATGCGGCATGCATTGCTGGGAACAGGCGGTATCGGGATACGCGGCTGTTCCCCGGAGGTGGCGATGAGGTGGCTTGGGCACGCTTTTCAAGGGGAAGAGCCCTCGGGGCCGTACTCCACCCACGGTTTTCCCGAATACCGGTCTGAATTAGAACCCTATCTTTTACCGATTCTGAAGGAGCTCGGATGGCGATTGCGGACGAGTCCTCTGTGCTAGCTGAGGCCATACCTTTACCCGAGCTTGACCCGAAAAAGATGGGACTTAGCTCGGATCAGGAAAAAGCCTTTCCGGGGCTGGTCGAATGGCTCGGAAAGAAGACCGGTGGTCTGAAAGAACTGGCATATTGTCTACTTGGCGAACAAAGCTCTTCCGAGAACTTTGCGCTTGAGATACGCGAGCTTGTGAGTCTGCTGATCGCCGAACTTCCGCAGACTGACATTGACGTGAGTCTGAGTACTCTCAGTCTTCTCGTTCGGTACCGCAATCGGTCTGGACGGTATGCGATCCGGCTTCCCGAAATCTGCGTCAGAATCCCTAAAATAGATAACCCTTTTACCGCTGAACGCCTGGCTGGACTGTCGAAAACTCGCCGCTGGCGTAAGTTGATGATCGAGGAAATTATCCGTGATTCAGAACCTGCGAATCAACAATTGGCTTATGGCCGCGTGTTGGCCAGCGCAGTTCTGTGGGGCGGACTGGTATCGGGGCGATCGCTTGAAGCGCTCTATGATCTTCTGCCACACTGGGCGGAGCATTCCACCATGGCGCACGGACGGATCTCGATCACCTGGACGGAACGGGGATCAAATCACAAGCGCTGGTTCCCCGATGCACTAACATCATTGCTGATCCTTCGATTGAAGCTGCGTCAGCCATTGGCGGCCGGGGCAGCGCAGACGAAGGTATCGAACAACTGCCAGGCGAAATCCGCGATGCAGCGCACGCTCCTCGGCTATTTCCGCAGTGATGAGGGTGGTCTACGGGGGGAATGCCCTAAGAGCATTCCGAAGTTACTCGATGCGGCTTTAATCGATATGGAGGTGCGCTTGCCGAGAGCGCTCGCTCAATATGCCGCGGGCAAACAGGCCTCCCACTCCCTGCGACCGGACGTGTGGAAAAGATTGATGGACGGGCCTGCCGCTCGGAAAGGGCGCTCTGCATTGGCTCGAGCCGAGCCGCCTGCCGAGTCTTCGAGTGAAGAGTTTGCTGAAGAGGTGAACGCAGCGGCGGATGACACCGACTCAACCACCGGAAATAGCGATACAGATGAGCCGAGTAACAATCTAGATTGGCTGCCAAACCTGAGGGCAGCGCTGAAGTCCGCGGAAAAAGCTGAAAAACCCAAGGCACTGGCGAGAGTGAAAGCCTATTTGAAAGTGCCCGGTCTTCCAGTTCCAGCGCAGATTTTTGCCGGCTTTGCGGAGGCGCTCCTTCAGGAGCATGTTAAGTCACGGAAGGGCAACACACTCAAGACGCTGCGAACCCGGGTCATCGCAGTGGCGACGAGGCTGCCGGGACAGATTCGACTTGAACAACCCGCTTCTCTCAACGGAGACACCTTACAGGGCGCCTACCAGGCGGTGCTCGAAGAAGCAGTCAGTGAAAATCAGCGCCAGAAATTGGCGCAACATCTTCGTGCATTTCACCATTACCTGGTCAAGAAGCGTTTTGTAGAGAATATCGATGAGGGAGAAACCTTCGCCTCCGCAGATGAGGATCTCACCGTCGATGCGAACCTGATCGTCGAAGACGAATACCAGGACGCCCTGATCTACCTGTCAGAGGGGCATACATCGGGCAATGTGGCACTGGCCGACCCGCTTGTACGCAAAGTCGCGAAATTGATTACGATGGCCGGCTATCGGTGCGGTCTGCGCCGGACGGAGGCGTTGAAGCTGCAGCTCACTGACTTCATTGACAAGGATCCGGCCGAGTTGCTGGTTCGTCCTTGGGAGCAGCGTCGGCTAAAAACTCCGAACGCCACACGGAAGATGCCGCTTTATGCCCTATTCGAGGGCGAGCTTTCCGAGTTCCAAGAATGGATAGCGTGGCGTCAGGAGAACAACGAAAAGCGAGTCAAAGAGGGAATCGACCCATCGCCATTCCTGTTTTCGATTCCGGATATGGACTACACGTTTCTTCCCGAGGAACTGGTGTTTCCGCTTATCCACGATGCGTTGCGAGCAGTCACAAATGATCCTAGCCTCCATTTTCATCATCTCAGACACGCATTTGCCAGCTGGTTGATCTACGCTCTTATGCGGCCCCCGGACTCTCTGGAGTTGCCGCCACCGGCGTGGTTAGAGCAGTGGCCGAGAGCCAAAGAGTGGATGTCGAAATGCGGCCAGCTGCATGCGAGTCTTTACGGTAATTCGTTTCCGACCCGGCGGAATTTGTACGCGATCGCCCGTCTCCTGGGTCATAGCGGGCCGGCGATGAGTCTCGAACATTACGTTCACGTTGCCGATCAGCTGCTGGCGCTCTGGCTCGAGAGACAGAGGCCACTCTTCGAACCGAAGGTCTGGATTGCGGCGTCCGGAATCTCGATTGCCACAGCGTATCGCTATCTTGACGTCGACCCGGACGGGAAAGCATCAGGATGGGCCCTGGTCGAGCGCAACTGGAACAAGATCGTGAAGACGAAAGACGGAGCAGGGAAGCGATTGTCGGCTGGCGGCGACGCGCCTGGAATTTCTGCCTTCGATGCCTCGGCGGAGCGTGATAGCCGCGCCCAGAGTGAAACTTTGCAAGCAGTCCATAATCTCTGGCTCCTCTTGTACCTGAGCGCAACCGAAGGAACTTCCAAGGAGGATCTCGGTCGTAGGTTTGGACTTTCAGCATCGCTGGTCGCTAATTTGATAGAGGTGGCCAAAGAGGTCGAGCAACGACGATTTGGCAGGAAAACGTTCTTGCATCACTTTCAACCCAAAACTGGAAGGCTCGTGGACGAGGACCATACGATGCAAGGAGGTCAGCGAATAGCTTGTCCTCTTAGGCCGCGGGAAGGTGAGGACATAAAGACGGTCGCCCGCTTTGTCCCGCGTCTATGGAATTTGCTCAGAAGTCAGCCGGTATCGTACCTCACGGTCTTGAAGCACTACCTTGAGTGTTCTCGAAATGAACGCAACGGTCTGGAATTTCTACCGTCGGAATCGCTATTAGCTAAGCAATATCTGGAGTTGTTGCACGAAGTTGGTGTCATGCCGGAGGAGGTACTCTTTGCGCGCTATGCAGACAAGGCTGATTCTGATGCCTGGCAGGTGTGGCATAAAGCTCTGTGCTTGAGGGGTGACGAGGCCGTTCGGTCTGCGACCCCTCCGGCGATCAAGAAGGCCGCCCTCAACGTGATAGGAATCATGGTCGTCTTAGTACCCGTGAATCGTGAGACGGACACAAAACCCATGGCGTCCTGTGCCGTGAGCTACCTGTTCGTAATGGCGGGAATCTGGAGCGAGGCCTGCTCGCGCACCGGCCTTGGGTACCCCAAAACATAGGTTGAAGGATACAGAACGAAATCCAATCTGCTTTCAATGCCCAGCCGGTCTCAATTCTCAGATCAAGTGGCCCACGGCGTTGTGTCGACTACGGTCGGTACGGCCGGGCAAGTATGGTGCCGATACACGCTGTACGCTAGAAATCGGAAGGCTGGGCGATCTTTGAGCCCCTGGAACTCCCGCTGAGTGACTCCGCGATTTTGCATCAACTGACCAGGCAAAGCGGACTTGCTGGGCCAACAAACTTCGATCGTCCGAGAGGCGCATCCGCAGCAGGCCGGATTCAGGTTTCGTTGGAATATGAGTCCCAAGCTTCTCAGCATGCGACGACATTTCCTTGGGAAAAGCAATAGAACTGTGTTTGCTATGAAGTTTCTTGCCAAATTCGTCGCGGGCATACTGGCGCTGGCCTTGTGTGCGCGCCCTGCAAGCAGTGGCTTCCTGCTTTAGCAGCGCTCATTGTGCCGATTGTTTGATGCACTGTGCCCACTGCTGCGCCAGCATGGCAAAGGCCGCAAAGGTGAGAGAGGCAGCGCGAGCCACAGACACAGGTCCCGCGATGCCGACCCAGCCGACGCAGGCCCCTTGCTGCAAAGTATCCTCCGGCGAGCCCGTCCCGTCAGCAGTTACTCAAAAAGCCCATCGATGGATCACGCCGACGGTGTTGTTGGTCACTGCATACAGAACGGCACAGTGGCCAGGTCATCGGTGAACGATCATGTGTCGCCGGATCGTTGGACGAAGGGCCGCGCACAGCCCGTTCTCTGCACTTTTCTGATCTAACCCTCCGCATCGGCTGAAAGCCCTCAGGTCCGCATAGGACCCTGCGAGATTTCTGTCTTGGTACTCGCGGAGGAAAATATGTACAGAGAAGCGAAGACCGTTTTCAGATGGTTTGGCATCGTAGGAGAAAGAGCAGATACTAACTTTATGAGACTTCGCCCGGCCTTGACGAGCTTATTGATGGCGATACTTCTGTCACTCTCGTCAATTGCGTCCGCTTGCGAAATCAAATGCGACATCATGTCATCGCCGGGGCCAACCTGCTGCGAAAAACAGGGCGTCAATCAGATGCCAGCAGTGGTGGGCATGATGCCGCAGCATTCCTGCTGTGGACGTTCAGTCAACTTTTCTACAACTTCGTGCCATCGCGAGACCTTCGCTAATCCGCCAGCACTTCTGTTTGAGGTGGGCGGCATCGCCGCCCACCTAGTTGCGAGGACGGCGGTTGTTCCTCACGCGCCGTCTTTCGTCAAATCACTTGAATCGTCCGCTTCGATC
>JALYIG010000110.1 GCA_030775885.1 Acidobacteriota bacterium
CCCCTACTCCAGGTGGCGACCGTAGCGAAGAAGAACGCTGCGCGCAACAGATTCTGCAGTCGCTGGGAATTCGCAGCTTCATGCCTCAGGTAACAAGCTGCCCCGGTTGCGGACGTACTACCTCGACTTATTTCCAGGAATTGGCCGAGCGCATCCAGGCGTATCTCGTCGAACAGATGCCGGAGTGGAAGAAGGAGTATGCCGGTGTTGAGGAGCTCAAGCTCGCGGTGATGGGATGCATTGTGAATGGGCCCGGCGAATCGAAGCACGCCAACATCGGGATCTCGCTTCCCGGGACGTTCGAAGAGCCAAAGGCGCCAGTGTATATGGACGGCAAGCTGTTCACGACGCTAAAGGGCGACCGGATCGTAGAGGAGTTTCAGGTGATTTTGGACGAGTATGTTGAGAAGCGATACGGACGCGTCCTGACGAACGCATGAGTCTGCTTCTCCGCAATCGCAGCTGAACCAGACGTTATGTGGTGATGTGGTCTGAGACGGGTCGAGAGGCATTCAAGCCGCGCATATTTTTCGGGGCAGCTCGAAGGCCAAGTATCTGGAAGTCCTTGATCTTGTTCTTGAGGATGTAAATGAGCCAGTTGTTGCCCTCGGGATCGATCGGCGACATATAAAATCCAGGATGGATGACGAAACTGGGGTTGTTGCCGATCAAACCTTCAATCACCTCGCCGTCGTGGAAGGTGGCTCTCACCCAAAGACATTCCGGAGCGGGCAGGTGGTCGTGGAACCGCAGGTCGTCGTGCCATTTTCCTTCGAATGACTTGACGAAGAAGATCGCCTTGACGCCATCGAGCGGAATCTCTTCCATGGTGTCCGAACCGATGCGTCGAAACACGGGGGGGGCTTCGTGGAAGTTGATGTAGTCAGCAGCAGGCCATTGGCTTCGGTCAGCGTAGCCCTTGACGGTGCGATCGCCGAACTGGATGACGAGCATGTCCAATTCCGCGTTGTCCCCGTTGGCCGCGGAGTTTACGCTGACCTGGGGCTGAGGTCGTACTGCTTGATCTTGTATAGCAGGGCCTTGTAGCTGATCTGCAGGTCGTTTGCTGCCGCCTTTCGGTTCCATCCAGTCTCCTCTAATACGCCGGCAATGACTGAGGATTCGGTCTCACCCTTCAGTCCTCTTACCAATTTCTTCAAGCCGCCAGCTTCCACGTGGTCCTGCGATTTATCCGACGCGGAGGACGTGTTCCTTGCCTGGTGCAGCTCCGCGATGACGGCACCCTCATCCTGCATGATGAGGAAACGATTGATGACGTTTTCCAATTCACGAAGGTTTCCGGGCCAGTTGTACTGGCTCAGGGCTTCGAGCAACGCGGGAGAAATTGGGAGGGGCTGCAGTTCGTATTTCTTTGCTCCCTTGCGCATGAAATAGGACGCCATAGCTGGGATTTCATCCAACCGTTCGCGCAGGGGCGGCAGCACAAGGGAGAGGCCGTTGAGCCGATAGTAGAGGTCCTCGCGGAATGTCTTGCGGGCCATTGCCTCTTTCATGTTAATGTTCGTGGCAGCGATAATGCGCACGTCGGTCTTGGTTGGCCCGCGGCTTCCCAGGCGGGAGAACGTGCCGTCCTGGAGGACGTGCAGTAACTTGGCCTGGAGAGAGGGCGGCATTTCACCGATTTCGTCGAGGAAGATTGTGCCGCCATCGCAAGTCTCGAATTTACCGGGCTTGCTCTTGGTTGCGCCCGTAAATGCGCCTTGCTCATAGCCGAAGAGTTCGCTTTCGAGCAGGTCTGCAGGCATGGCCGCGCAATTGACCTTCAGGAACATACGACCGGCCCGGCGTGACATCTGGTGCGTATACATCGCGACAATTTCCTTGCCGGTGCCGCTCTCGCCCAGAATGAGGACGGGGATGTCGGATCGCGCCACCAGCTGCGCCTGAGCCTCGACCTCACGCATTCGCTTGCTGGAGCGGACAAAGTAGTGGCCGCCTTCCAGGCGGATCTCTTTCGGCTCGCCTGCATCTTCCTTCGATACCAGAAGGTGCTTGGCGATAGCGACTTCGAGCGAGTCGTCGACGAACGGCTTCAGCACGACGCCGCTTGCACCAAGGCGGGCAAATACTTCATAGTCGGCCATTTCGGCCGTGGTAGCCAGGATGAGGACTGGCACCTCAGATCGGGTGGAACGGACGCGAGAAAACAGTGGCATGGATTGGGCAATGCCGTCCCATGCCAGAAGAACCAGGCTTGGCCGATGCATTGCTTCCAGATCGTGCAGGAAGGGCTGATCTTCAGAGAATAGCCGCAGGTCGTAAAGGGCCGAGAAGGTACGTTTCAGATAGTTGAGAACCCGAACATTGGACTCGAACACGAAGAGGCATGGCCGAGATACCTGGGCCGATTTTGGTGCGGGATAGGAGAGATTTGCAGCCATAAAGTGACTCCATTGCGCCGATGCCGGTCATGCCGGCATCTGATATTTGTGTTACGGGGTTCAAACGTAACAGGGATTGCAACGCCTCTGGTCTATTGGAGCGTACCCTTGATTGAACCGCCTTGCGCCGGATTATAGATTTTAGCTGGTAAGAGCCATACGGAAGAGGCTTTGCCTTAAAGTGGTAATAATCTTCCTACCATTGTGCAGAAAGTTTACCTTAGGTTGGGTAAAAAGTTACATGAATTCGTGAATAAGTTTTGATTGAGCGGAGATTCTCCGGGGCGGGGACGAACCCGATTCCTTTCGATTTGGTACCCAACGTGCTTAAGTCTGAGTACCCCAGGGTAATGAGATACGTTGCACTGCGGATCGGTTGCCCTAATTTCGGGAAACGACGCGAGCAACGATTGATAGGAAACTATGACTATATTGCGCTTCTCGGAGCATGAAACTCAGCTCGATCTCCCGCCCATCGACGTCATTTTTGGGCGGACTCCCGAAATGCAGGTGATACGCCGCAAGCTCGAAATGGTTGCGAAAACGAACGTTGCGGTCCTGGTCCAGGGCGAAAGTGGGACAGGCAAAGAGCTTTGTGCGCGTATCATCCACGGAAGCTCGGAACGGCTTGCCGGGGAGCTGGTCAAAGTGAGCTGTCCGGCGATCCCGCAGGGCCTGATTGAGACAGAGCTTTTTGGATACGAAAAGGGGGCTTTCACTGGAGCCCATTCAACCAAGCGCGGACGCCTGGAGCAGGCGCACGGCGGCACCCTCTTTCTGGATGAAGTTGGCAGCCTGGATATCGATGTGCAGTCCAAGCTGCTGCAAGTCCTTCAGGACGGATCGTTTATGCGGGTAGGCGGGTACGAGACCCGGACGATCCAGACGAGGGTTGTGTCGGTTGCCAACCGTGATCTGCGCGACCAGGTTGCCGACGGGTCATTTCGCCTCGACTTCCTGTACCGAATCAATGCAGTAACGATCCAGATGCCTCCGCTGCGGCGACGAGTGGAAGATCTGCCGCAATTGGTGGACTACCTGATAGGCCTTCATGCGCGCGTTTTCCACGTCAACCCGACGCCGTTGTCGCGGAACGCGATGCGGCTGATGCAGCGTTACGATTGGCCTGGCAATATCCGCCAGCTCGACAACCTCATCCGCAGCTACGTGCTGATGGGCAGCGAAGATGCGCTGGTTGGCGAGTTGGTCGAGGAAGAGCGGCCAAGCACCAGGGCGGTGGCAGACGTGGATGTGAGCCAGCCGATCTCGCTGAAGGTTGTGACCAAGAAGGCCACTCACGAACTGGAACGCCAGATCATTCTGAAGGTCTTGAAAGCCAACAACTGGAACCGGCAGAAGACTGCAAAATGGTTGAAAATAAGTTACCGATCGCTGCTTTACAAGTTAAACGATGTTGGAGTTGCCAATGCCATGGAGTTGAGTGGAGGACCCACCCGTTCCAAGCCACAGGCGCGACAGGGCCTCTCCAGCGCCAACGAACCAACCAATCTAATCCAATAACCCGATAATCGAAGGATTTCGGTTACTGTGCGCCACGCCGGCGCAGTATGGTCTTGATCGTCTCGAACATGATGAGCAGATCCAGGCCAAGGGTCATGTGCTTGATGTAGTAAAGGTCGTACTCCAGCTTCTCTTTCGTCTCCGCCAAGGTCGCGCCATAACCGTATCGCACTTGCGCCCAACCGGTAAGACCGGGTCGGATGAGCGTTCTGAGATAGTAAAACGGCAGTTCTTCCGACAGCCAATTTACGAATTCCGGCCGCTCTGGGCGTGGACCGACGAAGCCCATATCCCCGCACAGGACATTCCAGAGCTGAGGGATTTCGTCCATGCGTGTCTTGCGCAGAACCATGCCAACGCGAGTTACGCGGGGATCGTTCTTTGTGGCCCATTTGGCTCCTCCCGCTTCGGCATCCGTGAACATGGTTCGGAACTTGATCACGTGGAAAACGCGGCCGCCCATGCCTACTCTCGCTTGACGAAAGAACAGCGGCCCCTTGGAGGACAATTTAACAGCTAGTGCCACGAGCGGAAAGAACGGGAGGAAGGTCAGCAACCCGCATGCGGCTGCCAGGATGGAGACGACTTGTCGAGTGAACTGCTGCGAGGCTCGGATGCGAAAGCCTTCGCTGTAAAGGAAATTTGAGGGACGCAACCCATCGAGTTGGATCTTTCCGTAGAGCCGTTCGCGCAAGGTGCCGTCTTCTTCGACTGTGATTCCCTGAAAGCGAAGAGTGAGCAGTTCTTGAACCGGTAACTCTCCCCTCCGGCTTTCCATGGCAACGACGATGCGATGCACTGGGAGTTTTGCTTTGCCGATTTTATCCAGCGCCGCGATCCACACCTTCTTGCGATCGGCTGGCTCCATTTGGATGTCTTCCCAATCGACTACCTCCATCCCCAAGTCGGGCCGCGATCGGATGGTATCGACGATCGAGCGCGCGTAATCACCCGCTCCAAGCACGTAGATCCGCTCGCGGAACACCTTTTGGCTGATCACCCACTCATATGCCCGGCGCATCAGAATGAGTGACGGTGCGAGCAGTGCGAAGCCGACCACGTATACGTAGGGTCCGATAGTGGCGTCGGGGTCGACCAGCAGGAACGCTGACAAGATGAAGCAGTCAAAGCCCAGCACCAACAGGATTCGGAAATAAATCTGCAGACGACCGGACACGATGGTCGGCTCGTAGAGATCGAAGTAGTACGAGAGAATTAGGCTGACCACCGTAATCACGGCGATCTTAAGTGTGCCCCCTTGAAGTTGGAGAGCGTAGATGGCCTGGTCCCTCAACATTATCCAAGTTGCCGCCAGAAAGCAGCCGCTGACGATGAATGCCTCGCAAAACAGCAAGACAACTGTCCGCGTCGGATAGTAGACGTTCAAGAACCGGATCATTACCTAGATTGCCCCGCCTATTCTTCTATCTTGTCGTATCCATCGTAACCGTAGTAGCCTCCGGTTACAGGCGGGTTCTTCACAGCGTTCAGTACCAAGCCCAGTACCTTGGAAGCCTTCAGTTCCGCGATGGCCCTTTGGGTGACCGGATATTTGGTTACGCCGGCGCGAGCAACCAATAGAACGGCATCGGCAGCACGGGCCAGATTCACTCCGTCCGAGACAAGATTCACTGGTGAAGAGTCGATCACGATCCAATCAAAATAGGGAGAAACTGCCTTGATGAGTTGATCGAAGCGCCGGTTGCCGGAGAGGTCGGCCGCCTTGTCATGCTCGGTTCCTGCAGGAATAAAGGTGAGCGACGCCAAACCCGGGGGAAGTGGGTGGTCTGGATTACCGGCATTCGGGAGTTGCATTACTTCCACAATGGATGCATCGCCGGCGAGATATTCAGTCAGCCCCGGCCCTTGGTCGGTACCCAGCATTTTATGCAAAGTTGCGCGGCGCATATCTCCGTCGATCAGCAGGACACGACCGCCCTTATGTCGCGCAAACGAGATCGCAAGGTTCGCTGTAACAAAGCTCTTGCCTTCTTGTGGATATCCGCTGGAGACGAGAATCGCTTTTAAGGTATTCAGGTCGCGGAACTCCTGCATACGCGAACGGAGGCTACGGAACTGCTCGATCGCGCTACCGCGCTCATCCAGTGCAGGAAGCTGAGCACGCGACGGATTCCAGTCGACGCGACGAACCTTGGTGAGGTCGATCGGCATCGCGTCCTGATCGCCATGCTCCAGCCCATTCAACGATGAAGCCGGCTCAAGTGTGAGCGTGGGCACGTTCCTGTCACTGACCGGTTTAGCCGGGAACGGTGTGGCTCGAACTGTGGCCGGGATCCTGGGTTCCTGCTCGACATCGAGCAAGGCC
>JALYIG010000111.1 GCA_030775885.1 Acidobacteriota bacterium
CCGCTGTACTGGACCGCGAGGGTGGAGTTGAAATCGAGCCAGTCGGTGATCCAGCCCATGAAGAAGCTGTTGTTAGTCTTCGATTCGATTGCGGTGTACGCGTAGGTGGCAATCGTGGGGCCGGGCGGCGGCGGAGCAGGGAAGCTGCCTGCTGTTCCTGGGATCACCTGGAATTCCAGAGCCGCCTTGCTGGCACCCGCCTGGGTGAGCATGGTGGGACTGAGCAGCGGAAGTAGCGGGGACAGGCGGGCGAGGGTTCGGCGCAGGTGCAGGCCGCGGCGCACGGCCATGGCACCCTGTTCGGTTGCGTCGTCGACGAAGTTGAACGGGAAGGCTGCGGGCGTCGCGGTGGGTAGCGCAGCGTTGTTCACCATCATCAAGTAGCAGAGGGTGTCGAGCGCGGGGTTGGTGGCTTTGCCGTGGGCGTCGAGGAATGGCGAGACGACGAAGTCGAGCGCGGTGACAGGGAAGGTGGGCGGCACTTGGGTGGACGCCGCGGCGACGACCGAGTAGCCGAGCACGATGCCTCCTGCTGCCTGCTGTTCGGCAAGATGGGCCTTCATCATTCCGGTGAGGTTGGTAATGACGAAGCTAGGATCTCCGGGGATCGTGATGCCGGTCAGGGACTGGTACTTTGCGTTGTTGAGATCGAGGTAGAGGTACTGGGAAGAGAGGCCGGAGCCGGGGGTGTCGCCGGCAGCAACAATGGCAGCGCGCATGGCGGCGGGCATGTGCTGCGTGGCGGCGGTCCAGACCAGACGCACATTGAAGGAGATCATCCACGGCGGGTCGGTCGGCCCCTGCACGATGGTCACGCCGTCCTTCTTCGCGCGGAAGGTGGCGTTCTTGAAGATGAGGTTGTAGATGACTGTTTGCGGGCCGGCGGGCGAGTTGAGATCGACGATGTTGATGAGGTTCCCGTTGGCGTCGAAGGCATAGTCGAGCGTGCCGGTGAAAATGAAGTTGGCATGACCGGCATCGGGCGCTTTGATCCAGTGGCCGGAGGCGTCGACGTTGAAGTAGAGGCCGAGGGTCTGCTGGAGGCTGTGAACGAGGGTGCCTAGAGTCTCGTTGATGGCGGCCTGCGTGAGTGCGGCGACGAGGTCGTAGCGTTCGTCAAGATGGATGTTGGACAAGCCCACGGTGTGCTCCGGTTTGCTAGGAAGGGTTGCTTGAGAGGAGGGCTCCGCGCTTATTTAGCGGAGGGAGATTTGTAGGTGGTGTTCGCGGTGAAATCGCGGGAAGAAGAGAGCGAGGGGCTGCTGAAAAGGAAGCTGGCTGCGCCGGGTAGTAACGACGCGACGTCGGAGGAGACAATCCGGACGGGATCCCCGGGACCCTGCCGGATGCTGACGCCATCTTTTTTGGTTTCGAAAGCGGCGGAGCTGAAAGTCAGGTTGGAGATGACGCCTTGACGGCCGGCGGTGGAGTTGCGCACGACAATGTCGACGGGATAGCCATCACGGTTGAGGTGGTAGTCAAGCGTACAGGTAAAGGCCAAGTTGGCCTCAGCTTCCGTCACCTTGATGAACTGCTCGCTGGACTCTAAGTTGTAGAAAAGGCCGATGGTCTTGGCCTGGCCGTGCAGAAAAAACTCCAGGGTTTCGTTGAGCGCAGACAGGGATATCGCGAAAGCGAGGTCATGCTGCTCATTTGGATTGACGGTGTACAGACCCACGCGAAACTCCTGAGGGGACGAAGATCCCTGTTAAGGCAGATAAGTGTGCAGGCCAGAATGGACGAGTATACACGGAGCTCAATACACCGATTATCTGCTCGACACTGAATGCCTCTTCTTCGTCCAACTCACACGTACGGTTGCCGATCATTTGCTTACATCCGCAATGACTCGGCCAGCAGCCAAGTGATCAGCGGGAACCGCCGACATCACACCATTGAATGTCACACTAAAAGGTGTGACCCGATAGCGATCTTCAATCCTGTGCTGTTCAAATAACCACTGGATTCCTTCTGTGAAGCGCTCGCTGGGAAGTCAAAGGTCGCACCAGGTGGAGCTTTCAATCCCGACGAGTCTGCGCCAACATTCGATGAGGCCCTGAAGGAGCAGTTAGGGATAAAGATGATTTCAAAGAAAGGGCCGATGGAGTTCTTTGTGACAGATCACGTCGAGCATCCATCTGCAAATTAGCGTCTCCCGAAAACTGCCGTGAATGTATGGTCCGCCGCGCGACTGCAAGGGAAAAGTTTGGGCGAGAGATAGTCTGCGCAAATGTATTCGGCCTTTGGGTGGAGCACCGGGCTCCTGGCCATGATGAGTTGCGCACGTGCCTTTCCTTATAAACGGGCCGGTAAAGGCAGCCAGTGGACCGAGCGACGGATCGGCGACTGCCGGCGCAACCGCAGCAAGCCCAAATGCGCCTGCCCCTTTTGCATTACGGTCGGTGGGCATCGAATCGATCTGCCCGAAGTGAAAGTCGGATGGTATCGAGATGTTGCTGGAGGGCTTCTTTGGATCGTTCATGTTTTCTCCTTGGCATTGCTTGTGTGCGATAGCCGGTTCAATAACCATCACGAGCTACGAAGTAAAAAACAGATTCCGTAGAAGCGCTTGCTGTGTCCCTCAGCCGATCAGACAAATCTGTCGAGATATTCCCGCTTTGACAGATCGCTGCACGCTGGCTCAGACCTTGGTGCTGAAATCACGAACCTCCAAATAAAACTCATCGCCGTTCTTCTTCAACGGGCCTACAACCCTGACGGTCGCACCGGCCGGTGCCTCAACAAGTTGAGCCGAGAGGCGGGCATAAGCGGTTTCCTCGTCGGGCGTCACGGGCCAGTTTTCGCGCGTCTGAAAGCTCCACTGAACCTTGTGCGGAGCCTGTAGGGGGGCTAGGGTGACATCCGGGCGTGTCTCGTTCCCACGGAGGGTGAGCAGACCGTCGGTATCGGTGACCATGTCGACGAGCGTCATCTCGATGCCCCTAAGCTGATAGGAGCCGTTGGCCTGGGCCGCAAACTGCATCCGCCAAAGGTCGATATCCGGCAGAGTGTCCCTTTCCAGGTAAACGGATGCGGTGGAGTCGTTTCCGTCCGGAGTTGGCCACACTTGTTCGATACCGCTCATGTGGTTCAACCCGTCGTGTGCGCCGGCCCAGCAAGCGGAGATTCCATAGGGACAGGCAGGTGTGATCCCCACTACCACCTGGAGCCTTCCATCTTCAAGTGCAGCGGGTGCGGCCTGAATTTCTGGCACGCCCGTTTTTGCGGGACTACCTGCATGGAACAGGGCGAACGCCGCATTGTGGACGAACGCAGCCACCGACGTGTCGGAGATGTGTGCGGTGTGACCGATTGAAGGCACACCTTTTGCACTGACGAGGAAAAGCATGTAGTGCCCCGGCGGCGCAATATTTGCACTGGCAGGGGCCGTGACCGTAATTTTCCCCGTGCCTTTCACAAAAGGCAGAAAGATCAACAGCTCGTTCTGATTGGTCGAGTGAGTCACTGAGGTAAGCCGGATCCAGCTGACCTTGGCGATGGGATCTGCATCGTCGACCGTCACGCCGAAGGTCGACGCGTACGACACTTCGACAGGAGCGACCAGTATTTTCGGCCTTGGACCCTTGAACAGATAGGGTGGCGAATACAACTGCGCATCGGGATGCGAATCGCCCGACGGATTTGCCTGTTGTGG
>JALYIG010000112.1 GCA_030775885.1 Acidobacteriota bacterium
GTTGCCCGTGCTGCAGAGCCCAGCCTCATGCCGTACCTGGGCCACTCAAGTCACCGCGCGCACCAGCTACCAGTCGCCCGCCGCCTCGCTATGGACGCGACGCCTCGACGCCGTCCTCCTGCATCGCTTCGCCGGCCCGCTTATCTTTCTCGCCGTCGTCTTCGCGGTCTTCCAGGTCGTCTTCACCCTCGGCCAGCCGCTCTCGGACGGTCTCGGAAATTTACTAACCCATGGCGGCGCAAAGGTCGCTCTGCTGCTTCCCGACAACTGGCTGCGCCTGCTCCTGCGCGACGGCCTGTGGAACGGCGTGCAGTCGGTCCTCGTCTTCCTTCCGCAGATCCTTCTGCTCTTCCTCTTCATCGGCGTCCTCGAAGACTCCGGCTATCTCGCCCGCGCAGCCCTGATCGCCGACCGCGTCATGCGCTCCATCGGACTGAACGGCAAGGCCTTCATTCCGCTGCTCTCCGCCTACGCCTGCGCGGTGCCGGCGATCATGGCCACGCGCACCATCGAGAACAAGCGCGAGCGCATCGCCACCATCCTCGTCGCGCCCTTTATGACATGCTCGGCGCGTCTGCCCATCTACACGCTCATCATCGCCGCCTTCATCCCCAACCGCATGTTCCTCGGCGGCGTCATGGGTCTGCGCGCACTGGTCATGCTTGGCCTTTACGCTCTGGGTTTTGTCGCCGCGCTGCTCACTGCTAAGCTGCTCAACTCATCCGTAATGAAGGCGACCTCCGCGCCATTCATCCTCGAACTGCCACAGTATCGCTGGCCCACAGCGCGTTCGCTCTCGCTACGTCTCTACGACCGCGGCAAGCTATTCCTCAAGAAGGCCGGTACAGTCATCCTCGCCGTCACCTTCCTGGTCTGGATACTCAGTGTCGTTCCCGTCCACCTCGCGTCGGGGACAGCCCAGCTTTCTGACCTGACAAACAGCGTAATCGGCCATGTGGGCCGATGGATCGAGCCGGTCATTCGCCCGCTCGGCTTCAACTGGAAGATCGGCATCGGCCTGCTCAGCTCCATCGTCGCGCGCGAGGTCATCGTCGGCACCCTGGGCACGCTCTACGGAGTCGACCCCACCACGCACTCCCTCGGCCTGCAAGCGGCGCTACGTCACGACATGACTCTTGGCGGGGCAATCGCCCTGGTCGTCTTTTTCGCGTTCGCGATGCAGTGCACGTCGACGCTCGCCGTAGTCCGCCGCGAAACCAATAGTTGGAAGTTCCCGGCCATGCAATTCGCGTACATGACCGTGGTCGCCTACGTAGCCGCGCTCATCACCAACCAGGTCATTGTCCACCTGTTCTAACAATCGCTCTGAACAGGTAGCCTTCCCTTACTATCGGTATCGGAAGGTGTTTATGTTTGAGATCATCGGACTGGCATTCGCGACCCTCTTGCTTTTTGTAGTCGCGGCCGTCGTTGGCTGTGTCTTTGCCGGTATAGTATGGCTCATAGTTCGCACCCGACAATGCCATCAGTCAAAATTCCTGCTGATCGCCGGTGCAATACCCATCGCTTCCGCAGCCTATCTCTGGATCTGTGTTGCATCCCTGCCTGGGGAAACCCTCTTCGGCGACATCTCCGAAAAGCTCCCCAACGGCTATTCACTTCAAGGTCTTGGCAAAATGCCGGACTTCGCCGAGATAGTCACTGGCAACTCATTTGGCAATGGCGAAGAGCACCTCCCTCAGTGCGTTGATAGTTTGCAAGTTATCGGTCCGCTCGTTGTCGGCAAGTACAGTCATCCGCCTGGCACTTTTGACCCCGCGCCGCTAGAACCCTATTTCATCTTCAACACTCAGACAGGCCAACATATCGAATTCAACGCCAAGCCAGAGGTTGAGAAGCTCCTTGGCCGTACGATCCAACTCGTTCCATCCCAGTCCTTTCAAAGCGGCGAAGAATCCGCGATACGACAGAGAAGGAGAAACAAAGAAGTCATGTTCTGCCCCCCGATTCTGCTCGCCGCGCTGTACTTAGTGTCGGTCTTCCGTTTGCCGCGCGACAACCAAACACGTGGAGTTGCCTGATACCTATCGCTCGCCCCACTTCAACTTCGACCGCAGCACATTGAACAGCCCATTCGGCTTTAGTCTTAGCAGCCGCACGCTGAACTCGCTGCGCCGGCAATGGACCTCATCGCCCACGTGCATCGGCACTGCCTCCTGCCCGTCCACGGTCAGGTAAGTCTCATTCGGAACGCCCTCCACGCGTACGCTGATTGCCGATTCTCCCGGAACCACGATTGGCCGAATCGTCAGCAAATGCGGGCAGATCGGCGTTACCACCATGCAGTTCACGTTCGCCATAACGATAGGCCCATCCGCCGCCAGGTTGTATGCCGTCGAACCCGTTGGCGTCGACAAAATGACGCCATCCGCGCGAAACGCCGCCACCGGCTGCCGGTCGATCTCGACCGCGAAATCCGCCATGCGCGCAATCGTTCCCTTGGCCACTACCACGTCATTCAGCGCGTCCCAGCGTCGCGTAATTTCGCCCTTATCGGCGCAGAACAGCTCCGCCCGCATCATGCTGCGAACCTCAATCGAGGCTGTACCATCGCACCACGCCTGCAGCGTCGCATAGAGATCGGAGAGCGGCACCTCCGTCAAGAATCCCAGCGAGCCAAGATTCACGCTGAGCAGCGGAATGTTGGTATGCGCGAAAGCACGCGCGGCCGCCAGTAGCGTTCCATCGCCGCCAAGGACGACCACAAGGTCTGGCTTGCGATCCGGCATCTGTGCCCGCGCAACGCCCTCGACGCCCGCGTCCGACAAGTACGCCGCGCTCTCCGGGTCAAGAACGCAATCCCAACCACGCTCGCGCAACCATCCGCGCAGTTCGGGCAAGATCGTACCCAACTCCGCCTTCTGAGGCTTCGAAATTATTCCAGCTAATGGCATCGCCAACCAGTGTACTGCCCGCCGCGCAAACCCTTAGTACAGATCACCACCGACAAGCACCGATCAACACGTTCCACTCCAAATTGACAAGTAAATCGGTCCAATCGGAGTAATCCCGGTTAAGCCTCTGCGCCTTCTCCGAACCGCCCGTGCAGCAGGTACTCCCAGTTCCCTTCCATCCCGTGAATTGGGGAATCGATCACCTCAACATCCGTCCCGCCCAGCTCTGCGACGCACTTCTTCACGCGTTCGATGGCGATATCCCGCGCCGCCTGCTCGCGCACGATCCCACCCTTGCCAACATGCTCGCGCCCCGCCTCAAACTGCGGCTTGATCAGCACCACCGCCTCGCCACTCCACACCTCACCAGCGCCAACCAGCGCCCCTAACACCGCAGGCAACACCAGCGTCGCCGAGATAAACGAAACATCCATCGCCAGAAATGAAATTGCCGCTGCTTGTTTTTCATTCCGCGGCGTTATTGGTTTGTCATTCCGTAGCGCTGCGGAGGAATCTGCTTTTTCTTCTCCCGAATAGGCCGACTGCGACCCCACCAACTCCCCAGCCCCGAGCAGCCGAGCATTGCATCGCTCCATCAACCGCACCCGCGGATCCACCCGCAGCTTATGGGCAATCTGCCCATATCCCGTGTCTACTGCTAATACACTGGCGGCGCCATGCTGCAACATGCAATCCGTAAACCCGCCAGTCGACGCGCCCACATCCACGCATGCGCGC
>JALYIG010000113.1 GCA_030775885.1 Acidobacteriota bacterium
GCCGAAGTCGATACAAACCATTTAGAATGAACGACTTTAATCTAAGTGTACCAAACTTCAGCACAAGCGTGCAGAACTTCAGGCGAATGCGCAAACCCACAAACAGATAGTCAGACACAGGGACACACATACACATACAGGCGAAATAATTTGCGAAAAGGGTTGCGGTTCGCTTTTTATTCGCTACAATCGGCGCATGGCCATTACTCGTCGGCAAAAAGAAGTTATCGACTTTCTCTCCAGCTTTACCCAGAAAAACGGCTATTCGCCTTCGTATGAAGAGATTGCCCATGGGTTGGGTCTGACGTCCCTGGCGACCGTGCATAAGCATGTAACCAACCTGCAGAACAAGGGGTTGCTGCAGCGCGCTCACAATCGCAGCCGGTCGATTGACGTGCTGCCGCCGCGGTCAAGCAAGAAGGGGTTTGACCGGCTACCGCTGATGGGGCGGATCGCCGCGGGCAGGCCGGTGGAAGCGATTGAGTCGGCGGAGAGCATTTCGCTGGCGGATATTATTGGCAACCGCGAGGTGTTTGCGCTGGAAGTGCGTGGCGACTCCATGCAGGACGAGCATATTGTGAGCGGGGATTATGTGCTGGTGGAACGGACCAAGACCGCGCGCGAAGGCGAGATTATTGTGGCGCTGGTGGACGGAACGGATGCGACGTTGAAGCGGTTTTATCGCGAAGGGGCGATGATCCGGCTGCAGCCGTCGAACAAAGACATGGCGCCGATTTTTGCTCCGGCGGCCAATGTGAGCATCCAGGGTAAGGTGCTGGGGGTATTGCGGAAGTACGTGTAAATGGTTCGGCGATAGTGCCCGTGGATTGGTCTCAGTGGCGGCACAGATGCGGGGATTCTTCGCTACGCTCAGAATGACAAGGGAAGTCAGAATGACAAGCCATCATCAGAATGATAAGGCATCGTCAGGATGACAAGCCATAGGAAGCACAGGCGCGCAGGTATTTAGAGGATGTAAGTAACGTCGCCGTTGTCGCCAACTTTTAGGAGGCGATCGTAGGAGGCGTTGACGATTCCATAGCATTCGCACGCCTTGGCGGTCAGGCCGGGGCGATCGAGGATGTGGATCCGGCCGCGAGAGTAGCCGATGAGGCCTGCGCGCTGGAGTTCGCCGGCGGCTACGGTGACGGTGGAACGCTGGACCCCAAGCATCTGCGAGAGAAATTCCTGGGTGAGGTGGAGGAATTCGGATTCCATGCGATCGGCGGAGCTGAGCAGCCAGCGGGCCAGGCGCGCTTCGACCTCGTGCATACGGTTGCAAAGGACGGACTGCGTTATTTGAACGAGTTGCAGGTAGACGAAGGCGTGGACGAGTTTCTGGAACATTCCGCCTTTGAGGAACTCGGCGCGGGCTGCTGCAGAGCGAATGCGGAGGCCTTCGCCGGAGCCCTGCATGATGACGGAGTGGGACATTTGGTGCTGATCGAGGAGTGCGGGGAGGCCGGCGAAACCTTCGCGACCGATGAGTCCGACCTCGACCTGCTCGCCCTTTAGGGTAACGGCGTCGGTGGAGATGAGTCCGGTGTTGAGGAAATAGAGGAACTCAATGGGCTGATTGGGCTCAGAGAGCTGCTTTTCGAGCGGCATTTCGACCGGGACGAGACTTTTTGCCAATTCCGCATATTCGTCGGCGGGCAATTGCGAGAGAATTATATTGCGGGGTCGCGTGTGTTTAACAGGCGTCGAAATTGGGCCGTGCGAAAAAGTAGGGTCGCGCGGTCTCGTCTCTTTCACTGGCGTCGAAATTGGGCCCGTGGACACGGAATTCCTTTGCCCGAGATACTTGCCTCTGACCGCAAAGACCGTTACCCACTTGCGGGGGACGTTTAGCCTGCGACTCCCTTCAAACGTACGTCATGTGTGGCCTATATGTCTGTGTGATACAGCACACAAGGCGTTTGAAATCTGAAATTTCCGACAATTGCCCCCTTGGCCCGTAGTGCTGGAACGCCGGGAGGGGCTGTGGGGTGGGCGGACCCGGTTTAGAATGGCATCTGGCCCCCAGTCTGGCGCTTCCGCTTCATTCTTAGAAGTGGTAGGCATTCAAACGAGGTTATGGGGCCGGAAAGTGTCTTCCAATACCCATGCATCGCTGGTCTCAGCTTTTTATTCCAACTCTGCGCGAGGCTCCTGCCGACGCGGAGGTAACCAGTCACAAACTGCTGCTGCGGGCCGGTTACGTGCGCCAACTTGGGGCGGGTTTGTATTCGCAGCTCTTCCTGGGAACACGCGCGGTGAACAAGATCGTGGCCATTGTTCGCGAGGAGATGGACACGATTGGGCAGGAGTTCCATCTGCCTGCGCTGAATCCACGGGAGGTTTGGGAGGGCAGCGGGCGATGGGCGGGCTTGGGCGACAACATGTTCCGGCTGAAGGACCGTAAAGGCGCTGAGCTGTGCCTTGCGATGACCCACGAAGAGGTGATGACGACCATTGCGCGGTCGGAACTACGGAGCTACAAGCAGCTTCCGCAGATCTGGTACCAGATCCAGACTAAGTTCCGGGATGAGCCACGGCCGAAGTCTGGGCTGCTGCGGGTGCGCCAGTTCTTGATGAAGGACGCCTACTCGTTCGATATCGACGAGGCCGGGCTGGATGAGAGCTACGCGAAGCACGACCGGGTTTACCGGCGAATCTTTACGCGCTGTGGGCTGGAGTTTGTTGCGGTGGACGCGGATTCGGGCTCGATGGGCGGGTCGGCGTCGCAGGAGTTCATGGTGTATACGGACGCAGGCGAGGACCTGATCGCGAGTTCGGCGTCGGGTTATGCGGCGAATGTGGAGAAGGCGACGTCGAAGCTGGCGGCGGTTGAGGACCTGGCGGCGAGTGGCTCGGGACTGCCGGAAGAGGTACACACGCCAGATCAGCGGACGATTGATGAGGTTGGCGCATTTCTTGGCGTGCAG
>JALYIG010000114.1 GCA_030775885.1 Acidobacteriota bacterium
GATCTGCTGATAGAGCCGGTTGTAACCGCGGCGGCGAAGTTCAGTGAGCCGCTCCCTCAGTGCGTCAGTCAGGTCGAAGGTCGGCGAAGTGGCTTTCTTTGCGGATTTTTTCGGAGCTTTCTTTACAGCCTTCGGTGGTTCCGGTGGGGCTTCGGTGGTAGCCGCCTGCAACGGCTCAAACTTGATCTCGGAGCGGACGATGGGGAAGAGTGCATAGGCGCGCGTGCCTTCGGGAACGGCAAGCAGGGAGGCTACAATCTCGTCGACCGAATCGTGGCGGACCACGCCGCCGCAGTGCAGGCATGTGACGGTGCCGCAGCGCGCGTAGAGCAGGCGCAGGTAGTCGTAGATCTCCGTTGCGGTTGCGACGGTGGAGCGCGGGTTGCGTGTCTGATTCTTCTGCTTGATGGCGATGGCGGGAGCGAGTCCGTCCATGTGGTCGACATCGGGTTTCTCAATCCGTTCCAGAAATTGACGAGCGTAGGCCGAGAGGGATTCGACGTAGCGGCGCTGGCCTTCAGCGTAGACGGTGTCGAACGCAAGCGAGGACTTCCCCGACCCCGACACGCCGCTGACCACGGTCATTGCGTTGTGAGGGATGTCCACGTCGATGGACTTGAGATTGTGCGTGCGCGCGCCGCGGATAACGATATAGTCGTTCGCCGAGGGGGTCGAGCACACAATTTCTTCAGCAGCGTTCACTTCGGTAATTTGCTCAAGCATGGCCACTCTCTATTGTCGGATAGATGGGCCGAGATTGCGAATGACGACGAAAACGCTGCCGGATGAGCACTTAGCTCGGGCCATCGACGCGCCCTGGCTTTTTGGAGCCTCGACAGGCATCCTTGGCGGGGTTCGCGCGTCTGTGAAAGAGTAAGGATTCAAGCAATGCCATCAACATGATGCGACGCAGTACAGATCGAAGTATTCGGCAAGCCGCTGAGGTTCAGACGCGCTGGGGCCGATTGGCGCGTCGATGCGGAGCCGCGACCATCCTGCTGGCGGCGTGCTGCGCTCCGTCCGCGGTTGCGGCGCCGGCCGCAGCTCAACTGCGGGTGGAGTTGGCTCCGATGGGTTATCAGAAGCTGTCGCCGGAGTTTATGATGGCCGGCAGTTCGATGCTCACGGTTGACTTTGTCGATAAAGACCACTTGCTGGTTACGTTCGGTGTGCGCCGGCTAATGAAACGCGACGCTAACAACCCGGTCGACGATGCTGACCGGACGATTGGGGCCTTCCTGGTGGAACTGCCGTCAGGCAAGGTCCTGGCGCGCGCGGAGTGGCGCCTACACGACCGCGGGCAGTACCTCTGGAACATTGGGCACGGACGCTTCCTGCTGCGGGTACGCGACCGCCTGACGATGTTCGCCCCCATGGCTTCCGCCGATCCGAACGAGGCCTTTCGCGAGGTTCCGGTCATCCAACTGAACCAGCACGTTGTGAGTGTTCTGGTTTCGTCCAATTCCGATTTGCTGACCGTGGAGACCACCAAATATTCGATGGGGGCAGGGCAACCTAGCGCAGGATTCTCGACGGACCCCGCGCCGGTGCTGATCGCCTTCTATCGTTTGACCAACACTCAGACCGGATTGGTGGTCAGTTCGGCAGGTACGGTTCGTGCCAGGACGACGCTGGCGCTTCCGCTGACGACCGCTGGACGCCTGGACGTGATCCAAGGAGGGAAGGACCGCTGGCTTTTCAATTTTGATGAGCACACAGGCAAGGTCGACGAACTGTCGGAGTTCGACACGACCTGCTTTCCACGGCCAACGTTTGTTGGGCACAGCGAGTTCGTCGTGTTTGGATGCCGCGGCGGTCCGGACAAAATGGACTTCGCGGGCCTCAACATGAAGGGCGAGGAGATGTGGCAGCAAAACTTCTACGACACGCACGTCAATCCGACGTTCTCCTTCGCGCCGGATGCGGGGCGATTTGCGTTGGGCAGGACTGTGGTTACCGACAGCGGGTTCGACCCATCCATGCCTATTCCCTCGAGCATGGTGACCGGGCAGGAGGTGCGCGTCTACCAGAGCTACAACGGCAAGATTCTTTTCAAGATAGATTGCACGCCGGTGGAACGCGCGGGGCAGAACTTTTCGCTGTCGCCGGATGGGCTGCGGTTGGCGGTGGTGCGCGAGTCGCAAGTGCGCCATGCGGCTACGAAGTATTCGCCAGCGTCGACCGAGAACGAAGCTGCGGTGGAGATTTATGCGCTGCCCGCACTCAATGCGGAGGACCAGGTGGCCGTGAAGGATGCGCAAAACCATGCTCCGCCGGACACGGGCGCTCGCATCGATGTGGCTCTTCAGCGGAGTTCGTCGAAGTCCGCCAAGAGTACGCCTCCACCCGAACCGGGTCCGCCAGACGTGATGAGAGGGACCAATGCTGCTGCGGGAACGCCGTCAGCAGTTGACGGAGGCGATCCGACCGTTCCGGCTGCCGACGCGGCGCCTGCTCAGGGCACCGTGAGCGAGGGCGATACCGAGCGTACCGGGCCGCGCAAACCTCCCACTCTATACGGTCCGGATGAGAAGCATCCGCCAGCCAAGCCGCAATAACCTGGTTTGATCTCAAGACGCAAAAAAGCCAGCCATGCGGAGATTGCAGGGCTGGCCAATCTTGCAACTGTTTTTAGGCGGCCTTGGTCGCGACTGCCTTCACACGAGCATTCAGGCGAGCCTTGTAGCGGCTGGCGGTGTTCTTATGCAGCACGCCCTTCTGGACGCTCTTGTCGAGCACCGAAACCGTCTCGGAATAAGTCGCGGCGATGGTCTTCTTGTCCCCGGCGGCGATGGCCTCGCGCAGGACGCGCAGGGAGCCGCGAAGCTTGCTCTTGTTCGCGCGGTAGACCGCCGTCTTGGTTTCGGTCTGACGTGCGCGCTTCAACGAGGAGACATGATTTGCCATGGAAACTTGAACTCTTTTCTGGGCCCGCTCAGGCGGGAGATTTGGGGCTGGGCAGAAGTTGAATGCCCGCTCCCTGCAACTACTAAGTGTATGGGAGGGAAGGGTCTGGGTCAACCCACTAGGAGTGCCTAAAACGCGCCGCCGCTGGTTTGCATCCAATCACACGTACGCGGAGGAGTCTCAATGATCGTTCAACGCTCCCTTATCTTTCTTACTCTTGCCTCAAGCTTTGCACTACCCCTCTCCACACACGCGCAGGAGACAGCCGCCCAACGCAGGCACAGGCACGCGGTGGCCGCACAGAAAGCCAGCGACCACCAGCATCATACCGGAGCCAAGATAGTCGTCGGATCTGCGGTTGGCGGTGCGGTAGTAGGCGGATTGATGGGCGGAGGTAAAGGCGCACTGATTGGGGGCGCGGTTGGAGCTGGAGGCGGCGCGCTCGCCAACAAAGCCCGCGAGCACCACGACGTCAAGAAGCGCGAACAAGCCACTCCGCGCTAACAGTCGTTGAGGATGACGGCCTCATCTACCTCTAATCCAGGTTGCCTAGTTGTCGGTCGGCTTCTGCTCGATGTGGTCGATCACCAGTACCGGCGATGGCCGTTTCTCCTTCACCAGCTTCACCCCAAGTTGACGAGCCATCGCGTCCGGCAGCGAGAGCCCTCCATTTGGCTCGGCTGTAGACGCCGCGTTCGGATCGTTCGTTGGCGGCGGAGGAGGAGCGCTGTTCAACTGGCCCGCGGTTGAGAAGCTCAGCGTAAAGTCGTACGCGTCCTTCAGTCCGGTGGAGTCGAGCACCGGCGTGAAAATATATCCGCCCGCGAGCGAAGGCAGCAGGTCTGCAAGTTGCCCCATGGTCATGTTCTGGCAATAAAGCAGCCGCCCGAGAATCGGATTCGCGATGCGCGGATCTTTGCCGTCAGGGCCGGGCCCCTCCTTGCAGTGAGTGCGGTTCAGCGGGTCGGCCTTCTTCATCTTCGGGTTGGCGGCGACCAGGCTGAACGCGTCGATGATGCGGTCCTCGAAGTGGCTCTTCATCTGGAAGCGTTCCGCGAGCATGGTTTGAATCATGTGCGGCAGCAGGTCGAAGTCCACCTGCGGCTTGCCGTCCGGGCCCACAGCCTGGGCCTCGGGTGCCGCCTTTGCCAGGATGTCCCAGCGATCCTGGCTGATGAATTTAGGCGCATTCTGAATCAGTTCCTCGTCGTTGTTGTTGAGGTTATACGCAAAGGAGATGAGGAACTTCAAATTCATGCCGGTAGCGTTTACCTGGTTGCCGGTGATCCTGCCCTGGAATGGAGAGTCGGGCTTGCTTGGAGTGATTACCGCGACGTCGAATTCCAACGGCGGCAGCGGCGGCAGAGCTTTCTCGAGCCCAGGTGCGTTCGGCATGGGCTTCTCGTCCACCTTGTCGACGATCACAACCGGAGTGGGGTATTGCTCCAGCGCCAGCTTCAAACCAAGCTGCTTCTGCACTGCATCGAAGATGGTCAGGCCATCCGGCGCCGGCTTCCATGTCCAGTGCAGATCGAAATCGTAACCGCCCTTCAGATCGGTGGCGTCGATGACAGGCTTGGGCAGGTATTGGCTGGCAAAGTCCTGCAGTAACTGGCGAATCCGCGGCATCGTCCCGTTGCGCACCGTCACCGAGTAGTACGCCGGCACTCCGGGAGGATTGTCGTTGGGAGTGTGGTGTTCGTCCAGCTTAGGGGCTTCGCCCTCGTCCGCCTGCTTCATCTTCAGCCCGCCCGAGTCGACGCGCAGAACGTACGACGGACTGGGATGAGTATCCTTGTGCGCGACCAGGTGGAAGCGCTCGGCGAGCAGTGCCTGCAGCATCAGCTTTATCTCGTCGGGCGATGTGCCGCGGGGCGCGCCGGCGGAAACATCGAAGCGGTCGAAGTCCATCCACGATGGGCCGGAAAGGACATTGTCGCCGCTCACGCCATAGGCCAGTGAGATCATGTCGACCATGGTGGCGTTGTGCAGGACATAGCGATCGCCGCGCAGTGATCCACCCGTGAAGAACGGAGCAGTACTGTGCGCGCTGACATGAACATCCGCAAGATCGAAGGCGGCCTGCGCGGAGGCAGTGACAGAGGCAGGCTCCGGCTCAGCGGCTCGGGCATAGGCGCAGACGGAGAAGGTGAGGAAGAAAGCGAGAGCCTTGAATGTTCTCTGTGCGGACAGGATCATAGCGAACCGCCTAACGATAAAGTGGATTGGACTGATGGGCCGACCGCAGGTGTTGGACTCTCGCGCCTTCGAGGAGGGGCCTCTTGCTTACACAACGGATTCCAGGACGAGCCGGTTCCATAAAATTCGCAATAAAAGCGTCCATAACTATGTAGTACGCTACGTACTAAATAGTGTCAACGAACGCTGGCTCAGGTCATTTCTACCGCCATGGCTCAGCCCCGTTCTATTGCCCTGGCTCAAGCCCCTTTGTATCGCTGGGCTCAACCCCTTCGGATCGCTTCGCTGAACCTTGTTGGCCATAAGCCGGGCTTATCTCTTTTGTCTTCGATATTTTAGCAGTAACCCCAATGGGTTCACATATCTACCGTCTGCCCCCCGCCAGGTGCGACAAAACAAGGGATTTCTCGCCAAGATACGCTATTAGGTGGGGGCCTCCCCGGGCTAGTTTTCCGTCGGAATCCTTTCTACGCGGTCGATGATCAGCGTATGGACGGGAAGCTTTTCTGGCACCAGTTTGAGGCCGAGTTGCTCTTGGACGGCCGTAAAGACAGAAGGCAAATTCGACTTCGGGTCAGCCATAGCGTCATACGAGAGCTTGAAGTCGTAGGTGCCTTGGAGATTTGTCCGGTCGATGACGGGTCCGCCAGCAGGATGAGCAATCAAAGATGCGAAGGATGGCATCGACATGTCATTGGCATCGAGACCCTCCCGCAGGTAATAGGCGTGCGCTGCGCCGCCGGCCTTGTGGAGTTGCAGGCTCGGTTTGTGTTTCCCGATCACAAGCGCATAGCCGGAAACCATTTTGGATCCCTCGTGGGTGACCAGATGGAAGCGCTCTTCGAGGAGATGCTGGAGCAGCGGTTTCATCTGCAGAAGAGTGAGTTGCGAGTCCCCCTCCACCTTAGCCTCAATATCGTAGTGCTGCGAGTCCAGCCAGCCGGGTTCCCCGCGAATGTTGTCTGGCTCCACACCGTAGATAAGTTCGATCAACAGTTTGAGTGTGAGCCGATGGGCCGTAAATCGGTTGGACGGAAATGCATTCCATGGATTGTTTCCCAGACCCGCTCTAACCTCGGCCTCGGTGTAGGGGATCGCCAGCCGGACAGAGACGGCTTCGAATTCGGGCCCCGGAGACGGCGATGCCGAAGTTGGGGACTGCGCAACCGAAGGCAGGGACGAAAGGGCGAGACAGAAGCCAAGAACCAATGCAGTTTTCATCGTGGGCGAATGGACAACGCGGGGTCTGGGATGTGTTTCTTCTTCGCCTGCGAACCGCGTGTGGTGAGAATCGGAATGCAAACGAAAACTGCGACGAGGGCAACGATCTGGAAGGGAGCAAACGGCCATGCGTGAGTCAATTCATACCCGGAATTGTCTTGAACCAGCCTTGCGAAGCGGATCATCTGCCATCCAGCCGAGATGTCGTAGGCCAGTGCGGCGGCGACAACGCACCACGCGATGCGGCGCACAGAAGGCGTCGCCGCCCAGCGGACTCGGTTGTGCTCGGCTGCCATTTGCCTGGCTATCGGTTGAAAGGCGCGCATGGGGATCTCCATTCGTCATCGCAAGTGTATCGCCGGACCGGCCAATTGCTTGTTGGATTGCGCTCGAAGCCGATGGCAGATGCAAGGCGGCAGCCATAGCCCTCAAACGAGCCTGCACCTTTCGGGGTGCAAGATTCAACCAAAAATTGGCTTGACTGTGTGCGGGTGAAGTTCTACTCTGTGCCCATCTTCGGCAAATTACTGGCAACCCTCGCCAATCCGGTCGCAAGCCCACAGACGATACCCGGTGCTGTGCGGAGAGTGACTTTCCCGCCGAACTCCAACAAAACTGCCGTACCTATCCCATGGTGCATCCAAACCCAGTACGTCCTGACGGAGGTCAGAAAAACGCTTGATTAAAAAATCCTTGGAGATCACGCCTGGTATTGAGCCCCTGTACGGGACCCGCGACGAGAACCTTCGGCTTATGGAAGACGGTCTTCAGGTGACGATCGACCTTCGATCGGATGAGATTCTGGTCACCGGTCCGATAGAAGGCGTAGAGCGGGTGGAACGAATCTTCACCGACTACGAGAGTCTGCGCAGATCCGGCGTAACGCTGCAGAATGGCGAACTGAAGGGGATGTTGAAGTTAGTGATCGCCGACCGAGCGGCGTCGTTGAAGTCGCTGGTGGATTCGGGCAAGCAGCGTTCGGCAGGGGTGAAGCGGATGGTGCAGCCGCGCAGCCCGAACCAGAGAAAATATGTCGAGGCGATCGAACAGTGCGACATGACGTTCGGACTTGGACCCGCCGGAACAGGCAAAACGTATCTCGCCGTGGCAATGGCCGTTTCGGCGTTGATGGCGAAGAAAGTGAGCCGGATCATTCTCGTCCGGCCTGCGGTAGAGGCCGGCGAACGGCTGGGCTTTTTGCCGGGAACCCTGCAGGAAAAGGTCGATCCCTACCTGCGGCCCTTGTACGACGCGCTCTACGATCTGCTTGACCAGGACAAGGTCGACAAGCTGCTGGAGCGCAACGTGATCGAAGTTGCGCCACTGGCGTTCATGCGCGGACGCACGCTGTCCGACGCGTTCATCATCATGGACGAGGCCCAGAATACGACCAACGAGCAGATGAAGATGTTCGTGACCCGCATGGGCAACGGCTCGAAGGCGGTTATCACGGGCGACTTGACGCAGATCGATCTGCCTAATCCGAAACGGTCGGGGTTGCTCGAAGCGCTCAACGTGCTGGACGGGGTGGAGGGAATCAGTTTTTGCCACTTCGAGGACGTCGACGTAGTCCGACACCACCTGGTGCAGCGCATTGTGAGGGCGTACGACAGCTTCGGTCGTGCGCAGCAGCAGTTGCCGCTGGAACTGAGGGAGACGGGAATATCGCCCGTTGAGGCCGGAGAGCCCGCGGTCAAACCGATTCCAAAGCCGCAGTAGATGGGTCGGCCGGCTGCGATTTGCAGCCGGCCTCGCATTTCCGGCAAGTGGGTGAAGAAGGTCTAGTAGCATCAGAGAACGAATGATTACGCTGGAACCCCCACGAGGCACGGTAGACAAGGCGGACCCCTGGCAACTATTGGGGCTCTCGCCCTCCGGGCTGAGCCGGTTTCTTCGGGCCGCACAAAAGGCGGCAGGGCTACAGGGTTCGGTGGACGTGCTACTTGCCGATGACGCCACGTTGAAGCGGCTGAACCGGACGTTTCGCGGCAAGAATAAAGCGACAGATGTGCTCTCCTTTCCCGCGGGAGCGACCACGGTATTTTTCAGCGAGCCGGACGGGCCAGAGCTTGCCGGCGATCTGGCAATCTCGCTGGAGACGGCGGCTCGGCAAGCGGAACAGTATGGACACACATTGCGGGATGAAGTTCGAGTGTTGTTGCTGCACGGCGTGCTGCATTTGGCGGGATTCGACCATGAGGCAGATTCGGGTGAGATGGCCGCGCGAGAGGCGGACCTCCGGAAGAAGTTGGGGCTTGGAACGGGATTGATCGCGAGGGTGACGGGGGCCGACGACGGCGGAAACAAGGCGCAGGCCAGCTCAAAGATTCTTCGCTCTGGTTCTCGTGCTGGCGGGAAGAAGGTTGTCGCACGAAGGAAGGTGCGGAGATGAGGATTGTCTCCAATGATCTTGGACTTGCAATCCTGTTGGTGATCCTCGCGCTGGCGGCGTATGTGGACCGCATATACACCGAGATGGGCAAGTTCCTGGCGCGCGAATACCAGGACAACATCGACGC
Organism: Acidobacteriota bacterium; assembly: GCA_030775885.1. Classification (GTDB taxonomy): domain Bacteria; phylum Acidobacteriota; class Terriglobia; order Terriglobales; family Acidobacteriaceae; genus Edaphobacter. Next base: position 8,847 of record JALYIG010000114.1, read on the forward strand.
TTGGACTCGGGCCGTCGAGCCAAGGCTGAGACTGGGGCGCGAGTCGATTGCGCTGTCGGCTTCGGTGCTGCGGCAGCTTACGCTGGCGGGGATTGCGCTGATCGCGGGGTTGCGGCTGTACGTGCATGTAAGAGCGCAGCCGGCGTTGGCGCGCGTGCCGAGCCTGGAGGAGATCGCCGTTACGGCGTTCTTTCTGATCCTGCTGATTATGTTTTTTGATCGGCTGGTTCCGCAACTGCTGTTCACGCGGACCAGCGGGTTTTGGATCGCGCGCATACGGTACCTGCTGGAGGCTCTGTTCATCCTGATGCTGCCGGTAACGCTGACGCTTGGACTGTTGCTGTCGATCGTCGCGCTGGCAGAGCCAGAGGACGCGGAGGAGGAAGAGCATCCGTCGGAGGCGATGGATGCGCTGCTCGAGGCAGGCGAGGAAGAGGGGATTCTGGAAGAGAGCGACCGCGAGCTGGTGCGGTCGGCGGTGGAGTTTGGCGACAAAGTAGTGCGCGAAGTGATGACACCGCGGCCGGACATCTTCGCGGTTGCGGACACTCTCAGTTTGCCGGATTTCCTGGAGCGGCTGAAGGAGAACGCCTTTTCACGCGTGCCGGTTTTTTCTGGAACGCTGGATCATGTAACCGGAATTGTCTTTGCGCGCGATCTGCTGCAGGTGTTGGATACCGAGGCGGTGAACAAAACTGTTGGCGAGCTGCAGCGGCCGGCGGCGTTTGTGCCGGAAACGAAGAACGTCGCCGAGCTACTGCGCGAGATGCAGCGCGAGAAGCAGCACATGCGTATCGTGATCGACGAATACGGTGGTGTCGCGGGTCTGGTGACGATTGAGGACTTGCTTGAGGCGATCGTAGGGTCGATTGCTGACGAGCATGACGAGGCAGAAGAAGTGGACGAGCCGATCCGCGAGGCGGACGGGTCGTTTGTGGTGCCGGGGAGCTTTGAAGTCTCGCGTCTGCGCGAGCTATTTGCCGAACCCGACGAGCGGGACGAGAGCGACCCGATGACCGAGGACAATGACGCAGCGTTGGAGGGACGCGACGCGCAGCCGCGGGTTCCCTGGCTTTTTCCGCAGCACTTTGAAGCGACCACGATGGGAGGGTTGGTTTCGGAGATTGCGGGGCATATTCCGCTGCCGGGCGAGATTGTGGAGGGAAAGCTGTTGCGGATGGAAGTGCTTGCTTCAACCGACCGTAAGGTGGAACGGGTGCGCGTGGGGCTGGTGGAAAAGGCGGCAGGATAGCCGCCGAGCATTAGTGCTGCACCAAGGTACATTTGCCTTTGCACTTGATGGCGAAGGCGTCGGTCTTTACTGGTTGGTTGAGGCGGATGTTGGAGTAGTAGACGGTGCGGGTGTCGCCGGTGGGCTTGCTGCCTGAAGCTTCGAAGAGGGTCTGCTTGACGGACACGTCGCGGGCCAGGTCGACCCAGATAATGATGTGGGCGTAGGTGTTGCGGATCCCCTGATCCTTTGAGACGAGGTCGAGTTTTTCGGTCTGGATCGGCTGGTTGCCGTCTCTGAGCGTCTCGGAGCCCTGGTCGGTGATGGTCCAGGCCTTCTGCAGGTCAGTTCCGCTGCCGCCGAAGCCGAGGGTCATCAGCGTTTCGGCGAGCGACTGATTCTTGCCGGTGGCGGTGAATACGTCCACCTGGCTGGTGCCCGTGTTGAGGACCTGCAGCTTGTTGTCTTTGAACTCGATGATTTGCGCGGGCGCGGCGCCGGGCTTGGCGTCGGCGGCTAGCATCTTCATGCCCATCTGGGTTGCGCCGGCTTTGTGGAGGAAGTAGATTTCTCCGGTCTGAGTTTCGGTGTCGTTCAAAGCCTTGGTGAAAAGCTCCTGGCGAACGTCAGCCTGCGCGGAGGTGAATTTAGCGCTGGCTTCGTTCATCTGGGCGATGACGGCGGGCTTGGCTTGCGCGGAGGCGTTTGCGGTGATGGCGAGGACTGCTGCGAGGACGGCGAGACGCATACGGGTTAGACGCGGATTAGGCAGCGAAATCATCAAGATCATCGAACAATCCAGGCGTTGTAGGCGACGATTTTGCCGTGGGAGTCGAGGACGGGCTCGTCGCGCTGGAGGGTGACTTCGCCGGAGATGGGCTCGACGACGCGGAGGATGGAGGCGCGGCGCTCAGGTTCGGTCTGGGCGACCTGGGGGCCGCCGGGCATGTCGGCGCGGATCTGGTAGACGAAGCGGGGGCTGCCGTTAATCTGGCCGGCTTCCTTGACCACCACTTCGCTGGAATTGGCGGCGAAGGTATCGACGGGGCGGTCCTTGAAGTCGATGTAGTGGGGCGAGACGAACATGAAGATCAGGATGAGCGTGACCAACACGTCGAAATGGATGCTGCCTCGTTCTTCGGTCCACCAGATGTAGCGCTTTAGGATTTTCGACACTGTGCTTTGAACCCTTCCATGGTTAACTGTACCGCAGGATGCCCCCCGCCTCACTAAGAGGGTAGGTATGTATAAGCATCCTGTTTTGTTCCACTTGTCAAAATGCGTTCCTCGCAAAATATCATTCTAAAAGGTTTATTCGTAAAAACAAGATTCTATTAGAGTTATGCAGGGCAAAAACGGGAAAACCCCGGGGGTTAGCCCGAGGTTTTTCGCCTTTTGCACTCCATAACTATAACAGGTGTGTCAAGCGGTGATGCCTTTAAGCGTGCTGGTTAGTCGATCATCAGCCAAGGTGCCGCTCCCACCCGAAGCCTCAGCTAGCCGTGGCAAGGATGTGGTGGGCGGTGGCCTAGTACATCACGCGCGTGATGCCGCTCGTGATGAGGTTGATGCCGAGGATAGTTCCAATTGCCCAGATGGAACTGATGGGCCATGGACGCCAGATAAGGTAGGCGAGGATGAGTGTGACGATGCCATCGGCGAGTATCCAGCCCGACCCGCTGAGGGCACGAAATTCGAAGAAGGCCACGATTTCGAGGATTCCTTCGAAGAAGAACATGATCGTCATGGCGAGCGTGAGACCCGCCAGTGCGATGCCGGTGTGAACGGCCAGAAAGAGGCCGCCGACGACGTAGACGACGCCGATCAGCACTCGCCAGATGAATCCGCCAGCTCCCCTGGCAGAAAATGCCGAGGCGATATAGGCGAATCCACCGAGGACGATGATCCAGCCGAAAGCTACCGATACTCCGATTCCGGCGACGGTCGGCAGGAACATCGCGGCCAGGCCGAGGATGATCATTACGATGCCCCATCCGAGGGAAGCGCCTGCCGCGCTTTTGAGGGTTTGGGTTATAGGTTGTGAGCTCATAGTTTTTCTCCTACTGCGTGGTTGGTCTTGCCTGTCTTGCGGGCATATCGATCAACGAAGTACTCGACGAGCAGGGGAATGTCTTCCTGCCGCTCGCGCAGAGGGGGCGTTTCGACGGGGAAGACGTTGAGCCGGTAGAAGAGGTCGGAGCGGAAGCCTCCGTTGGTCATCGCTGCTTCCAGGTCGCGGTTGGTTGCGGCGATGACGCGAACCTCGGCACGGATGAGGCTGTTGCCTCCGACGCGTTCGAATTCGCGCTCCTGCAGGACGCGCAGAAGGGCGACCTGGGTCTCGTGCGGAAGGTCGCCAACCTCGTCGAGGAAGATGGTTCCGCCCTCGGCTAGTTCGAAGTGCCCAAGGCGTCTTTGCGTAGCTCCTGTGAAGGCGCCTTTCTCGTGTCCGAACAGCTCGGAGCCGATGAGGTCTCTGGGTATTGCGGCGCAGTTGACGCTTACGAATGGTTTAGCGGAGCGTCGCGAACGTTTGTGGATTGCGCGCGCGATCAGCTCCTTTCCGGTTCCGGTTTCACCGAGGATGAGAACGGTGGAGTCAGTAGGGCCGACCTTGGCGACCCTTGCAAGTACCGTGTTCAGTGCGGGTGACGAGCCGACGATTTCTTCGAACAAAGAGGTTTTGTCGATCTGTTCGCGAAGCGCGATGTTCTCTTTGTAGAGCTGGTCCTTGAGACGATTGATTTTCGGCGAGGGCCGCTTGCAGTTCTGCTTCGGCCTGTTTGCGGGCGTCGATGTCAATGCTGGATCCGAACCACCGTAGAACTGAGCCTTGCGGCGTTCGGAGTGTGATCCCGTGATGAAGCATCCAGCGGAACTGGCCATCGGCGCGCCTGACACGCGATTCAGACCGGAAGGTCTCTCCGGTCCGTATGGCGTTGCGCCACCGTTCAAGAAACTCGTCGAGGTCGTCCGGATGTATGTACTGGGTCCAGCCCAGCCTACGAGCTTCTGGATTGGTACCCCGACGAAGTCAAACCAACTACGGTTGAAGAAATCGACGGTTCCATCGGGCTGAGCGGTAAGGATCAGCGCAGGAGCGTAATTGATAATTCGTTGGAGCTCCGTGGGCTGCCAAGGCAGTTCGGAGTCTCGCCCATGGGGTTCCATGGGACGCAATGATACAACCCCTATGTCCGACATCTGTGACGACCATCACATCCGTTTGGTGATGTGGGTGGCGCCGATCATGTAGGGGAGGAGGGCGGCGGGGATGAGGACGCTGCCGTCGGGTTGCTGGTAGTTTTCGAGGATGGCGAGGTAGGTGCGACCGACGGCGAGGCCGCTGCCGTTTAGGGTGTGGACGAACTCCGATTTTTTGGTCCCGGTGGGTTTGAAGCGGATGTTGGCGCGGCGGGCCTGGAAGCTTTCGAAGTTGGAACAGGAGCTGATTTCGCGGTAGAGGTTCTGGCCGGGGAGCCAGACTTCGAGGTCGTAGGTTTTGGAGGACGCGAAGCCCATGTCCGCAGTGCAGAGCAGCATGCGGCGGTAGGGCAGGCCCAGCAGTTCGAGGACGCGCTCGGCGTCGCGGGTGAGGCGCTCGTGCTCCTCGCAGGACTTGTCGGGATGGGTGAATTTGACCAGTTCGACCTTCTGGAACTGGTGCTGGCGGATCATGCCGCGGACGTCTTTGCCGTGGCTGCCGGCTTCGGCGCGAAAGCATGGAGTGTAGGCGCAGAAGCTGGTGGGGAGCTGGGACTCGTCGAGGGTCTCGTCGCGGAAGAGGTTGGTGACCGGGACCTCGGCGGTGGGGATGAGCCAGTGGTCGGCATCCTGATAATTGCCGGGCTCGTAGGCGCCCTTGTCGTCGCAGTGGAAGAGGTCTTCGGCGAATTTGGGGAGCTGGCCGGTGCCGAAGAGCGACTTGGAATTGACCATGTAGGGCGGCAGGACTTCGGTGTAGCCGTGCTGGCCGGTGTGGAGGTCGAGCATGAAGTTGGCGAGGGCGCGCTCGAGGCGTGCTCCCTGGCCATAGTGGACAACGAAGCGGGCGCCGGATATTTTGGCGGCACGCTCGAAGTCGAGGATGCCCAGGCGCTCGCCGATCTCCCAATGAGGGAGGGCGGGGAAGTCGAAGGTGGGGATGGTGCCCCAGAGCTTTTCGACGCGGTTGTCTTGCTCGGAGCGGCCGATGGGGACGGAGTCTTGAGGCAGGTTGGGGATGGCTTGGAGCAGGTTGCGGAGCTGATCGTCGGCGGTGGCGGCAGCGGTTTCGAGGGACTCGGTCTGGGACTTGAGGTCCGCGAGTTGGGTGGTGAGGGCGGAGGTGTCGGCGGCTTCGCGCTTGAGGCGGCCGAACTCGGCGGAGAGAGCGTTGCGCTGAGCCTTGAGGGTTTCGGCCTGGGTGATGGCGTCGCGGCGAGTGCGGTCGATGGTGGTGAAGTCGCCGAGGACTACGGCGGGATCCATACCGCGGGTGCGCAGTTTTTCTTCTACGAGAGGGAGGTTGGCGCGGACGAAGGCTAGATCGAGCATCTTGAATATTCTACGGGAGGGGCGCTGTGTGCCGGCGAGGAGAGGCAAACTACAAAGATTCTGACTCTTCGAGTCAGAATCACGCGCGGGTAGGATGAGCGGCTGGGCAACCCCACTGATAACGATGGTGCCGTCATGAATGGGGCACCCGGCACTCGGCACCCGGCTGGTATGTTGCGCGCCTTCGGCGCTTAGTAGCCGTTAGACTGATTGGGATGCGAATTGCGGTGAGAACGTGAGCAAGGCGGATATGCGCGTGAACGTGGCCGGCGTGGAGCTGCGCTCGCCGGTGATTGCGGCTAGCGGCACGTTTGGGTATGGGGTGGAGTTCGAGGAGATCGTTTCGCTCGACCGCATCGGCGCGTTTGTGACGAAAGGGCTGTCGCGGGAGCCGATGGCGGGGAATGCGAGTCCGCGGATTATCGAGACGGCGGCGGGGATGATGAACTCGATTGGACTGCAGAATATCGGGGTGCGGGCGTTTGTCGCGGACAAGATGCCGAAGCTGCGCGCGATGAAGGGCGCGGTGGTGATCGCGAACGTGTTTGGCTACACGATTGAGGATTGCGTGGAGGTGATCCAGGTGCTGAACGACACGCCGGGGATTGCGATGTACGAGTTGAACGCGAGCTGTCCGAACACAAGCCATGGAGGGATGGTGTTTGGGACGGACCCGGATTCGCTGTACCGGCTGAGCCTGGCTTGCAGGATGGAGGCGGAGAAAGCGGGGAGGTCGCTGATGGTGAAGCTGTCGCCGAATGTGACGGATATCCGGCTGATGGCGAAGGTGTCGGCGGATGCTGGGGTGCAGGCGATTTCGCTGGTGAATACGTTTGTGGCGCTGGCGATCGACGTGGAGACGCGGAAGCCTCGGATTGCGAACTTTACGGGTGGACTGAGCGGGCCAGCGATCCGGCCGATTGCAGTGAGGATGGTGTATGAGGCCGCGCAGCAGGTGGGGATTCCGGTGGTGGGGATGGGCGGGATTGTGCGGGCGGAGGATGTGGTGGAGTTCATGCTGGCAGGGGCGACCGCGGTCGAGGTGGGGACTGCGAGCTATGCCGATCCGCGGGCGGTGGAAAATATTGCGAACGGGCTGCGGAGGTGGTGCGGAGGGCATGACGTGCTGAAGGTGAGTGAGTTGACTGGGGCGTTGGTTAGGTGAAGCCAGGTTCGAGGTCCGAGGTTCGAGGCGGGTTACGAGGTACAAGCTTGTTTGGGGCGAGGTTTCAACAGGGGTGCGGGGGCTGGCGGCTTAGAATAGTGGTGTGACTACTGAGACGATTTCCGCGCCTGCTATGGATTGTGTGACTACATCGACGACTGAACAAGATCCCGGTTTGAGGGTGGTCCGTCGGGCTCTGCTGTCCGTGACTGACAAGACGGGGCTGGTGGAGTTTGCGCGGGCGCTGGCGGGGCACGGTGTCGACCTGGTTTCGACGGGCGGGACGGCGCGGGCGTTGCGGGAGGCGGGGCTGACGATTCGCGACATCAGCGACCTGACTGGCTTTCCGGAGATGTTGGATGGGCGGGTGAAGACGCTGCATCCCAAAGTTCATGGCGGGATCCTGCACATGCGGGGGAACGCGGACCATGTGGCGGCGGTCAAGGCCCATGAGATTGAGCCGATCGACATGGTGGTGGTGAATCTGTACGCATTTGAGAAGACGGCGGGGAAGCCGGAGGTGGCGTTCTCAGACGTGATCGAGAATATCGATATTGGGGGGCCGTCGATGGTGCGCTCGGCGGCGAAGAATTTTGACGATGTGGCGATTGTGACGTCGGTGGCGGATTACGGCGCGATTGCGGAGGAGTTGGCGGCGAACGCGGGTGCGCTGGGGCGGGCGACGCGCTGGCGGCTGGCGAAGGCTGCGTTTGCGGTGACTGCGGCTTATGACGCGGGGATCGCGACGACGCTGGAAAGTATTGCAGAACCGGCTGCGCATGGCGTGGCGGCGGTGTTTGACGATGAGGCGATGCCGCCTGCGGTGCGAGTGATCGATCCGCTGAAGACGGTGCTGCGGTATGGGGAGAATCCGCACCAGAAGGCTGCGTTGTATGTTGACGGGAGCGGGCGCGGGGTGGCGGCGGCGAAGCAGTTGCAGGGCAAGGATCTGAGCTACAACAACATCGTCGATCTGGATGCGTGCTGGGAGTTGGTGAGCGAGTTTGATTCGGCGAAGGATGTTGCGGTGGCGATTATCAAACATACGAATCCGTGTGGCGTGGCGACCGGAGCGACGGTGCTGGATGCGTATCGGAGAGCGTTGGAGGCTGACCCGGTGTCGGCGTTTGGTGGGGTAATCGGCATCAATCGCGAGGTAGACGGTGAAGCTGCCGAGGAGATTGCGAAGCTGTTTGTCGAGGCGATTGTGGCTCCGTCGTATACGGCGGAAGCGGTGGCGCGGTTTGCGGTGAAGAAGAATTTGCGGTTGCTGGAGATCGCGCCGAGCCGGCCCGGGGCGGGTAAGCCGGAGCGGTGTCTGAAGCAGGTTTCAGGCGGTTTCCTGCTGCAGGATGCCGACCGCGGGACGGTTGCGGACGCCGATTTGGTGGTGGCTACAAAACGCGCGCCGACGGCGGAGGAGATGCGGGCTCTTAAGTTTGCGTGGAAGGTATGCAAGCACGTGAAGTCGAATGCGATTGTGTATGCGCGTTTTTACGGGGACAAGGGCGGCGAGCACGGACAGACTGTGGGCATTGGCGCCGGGCAGATGAGCCGGGTCGATGCGGCGCGCTTTGGGG
>JALYIG010000115.1 GCA_030775885.1 Acidobacteriota bacterium
GGGGAGGATGGAGACGGGGGTGAGCATCTCCGGCCAGAACTCGTGGTTGGAGGCGGAGGGACACCAGGCGGTGGTGACCAGCGGAAGAATGCGGCTGGATGCGGCAAGCGCGGTTTCGAGCGCGGCGCCAGCGGGTCCGAAGGCTTGCTTGAGATAGCGATGGTGGACTTCCGGCGCGGTGTCGGGGTTGTAGAGATAGCGGCCCCAGAGGAGATAGGTGACGGCGAATTTCCCGGTGTCGAGTGCTGGGTCGCCGAGCGTCGCGTCGGCGTAGGCGTTTCGTCCGCCGGGATGGCCTGACCCTTCGCGGCCTTTGAAGAAGAGCGGCTCGCACAATTCCAGACCAGCAGCTCCGCAAAAGTTGGCGGCGCGGCCGTAGCCCGCGGCGAGTGCGGGGTCTCCCCATAGTAAGTGCTTCTGCGTGCCGGGCCAGACGCGGTAGAGAAGTTCAACGCCGCTGCCGTACTGGTAGAAGTCGCCGTACCCGTAGCGTGTGAAGTTGCGCAGGCCGCTGGAGACGGCGAAGGTCCCGCTGACGCCGGCGCGCGGGTACTCCGTTGCGCGGATGTCGGCCTGCTGATAGCCGAGGCCGAGGTGCTCGGCCCAGTATTTGGCCCCGGCTTTGACGGGCATGCCGGTCTTGTGGGCGATGTCGATCATCTCCTGGTTGAGACCCTTGGCGTGCATGTCGATCTCGATGGTGCGACCGGCGTTCTTGATGGCTTCGAAGAGCGTGGTCCAAAATGGGTAGCTGCCTTCGGGGATGCCGCTCTCGCCGTGGATGCGCATGGTGAGGCCGGTGATCTGCGGGCAGGCTTTGAGGAGCAGCGCGAGCGCATCGCGGCAGTAGGTGGCGTGCGTCGCGGGTGTGAGGCCGGCGATGTGGTGGTCGGAGTGAGGGCTGTCGGTCCACTGGTAAGCGTGGGTCCAGATGCCGAGTTGGAAATCAATGCCGCGGCGAGCGGTTTCGGCGGCGATGAACTGCAACGTTTCCAGATTGTGCTGGCGCTCGCCGGGCTGGAGCGCAGGTTCGACGTGAACGCCCTCGTAGCCGGGGACTTCGACCAGATAGGGGTATGGGAAGTGAAGGTAGTCGCCGGTGACTCCGCGGGGGAAGTCGTAGCCGATGCCGAGAGTGAAGGCGAATCGGTTGAAGCGGGCGGCGGCAAGGGTGTCGAGGTAGGCGGTCCAAAAGGCGCAGTCGTAGAACCAGGGCTTGTCTTCGACCTCTGAGACAAAGGCGCGGGCGATGCTGCGAACTTTGTTGGGCGTGGTTTCGATCAGCGGCGCAGCGAGTTGCAGCTCGAGCATGGGCAAATCGCTGAGTCGGATGCGGTCTGCGAGTTCGAGCACTGCGTACGTGATGCCGCGGACGTCGCTGCCGGTCGCGAGCAGCGTTAGCTTGTTGCGGCCGGGGACGAGGGCGGTCGTCTCGGGCAGCGTGAAGGAAGGTAGGTTCGGGAAGGACTTCGCGAGTGGGCTGTCGAGCGGCGCGATGAGAATGGAGAAGTCGCCTGCGCTTGTTTTGGTGGAAAGAAAATGCGGAGTGATCGCGTCGCGCAGTTTCTGCGTGGCCCAGCGTACCGCGTCGTTGTTGATCAGCGGCGAGTCGTCGTCGGTGACGAGGTCGATGCGCTTGATCGGCGGCACGGCGTGGGCAAGCTCGGCGGCGGAGAGCGATGCGGCTGCAGCGCTGAGTTTGAGGAATTTGCGGCGAGTGGCTTGCTTCCGCATAGGGGCCTCAGGCAAAGCTTAGCGTGACGCGGCCGGCGTGGGCGAAGGTGGCCTCGACTTGCGCGCCAGGAATGGCGGGCGTGTTGCCGGTCCAGCTTCCGGTGGTGATCCACTGGCCCGCCTTCAGGCCGCCGGTGCGGGCGGCTCCTTCGTTCGCCAGGTAGGGCAGCAGGCGATACAGGTCGCCGGAGGTATTGGAGCCGGTGCGCTCGACGCGGACCGCGCCGTCGATGGCGAGGGTGACGTTCTCCTTGGAGAAGTCGATGTCCTTCCAGTCGGCGCAGGCGGGGCCGTAGACGAAGCCGCCGTGCATCTGCAGGTCGGCGAGCGCGGAGAAATTGTTAGCGGCCTTGGGATCGATGAGGCCGGACTCCAACTCCTCGATGATGGGGTGGCAACTCGCGATAGCGGCGACGACTTCCTCGCGCGTGTAAGGAGTAGAGCGCGGTGGCAGATCGTGACCGAGCAGGAAGGCGATCTCGGCTTCTAGCACGCGATAGCGAAAGCTGGGGCCGCTGAGGATCGCGCCGCTGGCTGCCATCCACGCTCGTGGCATGGGCGCGAAGAAGGGTGTGGCATCGGGTGTGCCGGCGCCGATCTTCCAGCCGCCGATCTCGCCGTAAGCAAGAATCATCTCCTGGTGAACGCGGGCGACTTCTTCGAGCGAGGTGGGCTGCAACCCGGTCGGCAGGTCGGCGATCGGGGTATGGGTGCGGCGGGCGTCGAGCAGCAGGTTGGCTGCTTCCATCAGATCTTTTTCGCGTGCTCCGGAAATCATTGGCGGCTCCATTTTTGTCCATCACAGTGTCGCTCATGGGGGCGGTCCCTGTCATTTAACGTCAGATGTTGTCCTGTCGGACAGGCCCACTGCGCGTGGGGCGGTCATTTCGTGACGCGTGTTGGGCTTTGCGTTGGTGCTCCCGATGGTCGCGACAGGATTGCGTGGGCTAGACTCGAGGCATCGAAACTTCAGATCCATCGATCGTGCGGAATGAGCCTTCGTTGCACCGCAGCCTGAGCCTTCGGGGCGCGGTGACGCTGAACATGCTGGACATGATTGGCGTGGGGCCGTTCATCACCCTGCCACTGATCCTGGCAGCGATGGGCGGACCGCAGGCGATGCTGGGCTGGATCCTGGGCGCTTGTCTGGCGCTGTGCGATGGCCTGGTGTGGGCCGAACTGGGCGCGGCTATGCCGGAGGCGGGCGGGTCCTACGCTTTTCTGCGCAGAATTTATTCCGGTCCGGATGAGACGCGAAAACTCGGTCGCTTTCTGGCGTTCCTGTTCATCTTTCAACTGACGTTTTCGGCGCCCCTGTCGGTCGCGTCGGGATGCATCGGGCTCGGGCAATATGCGGCTTATATCTGGCCGGGGCTGATGGGCCATGCGCCGGTGCACATGCTGCATGTAGGAGCCTATAGCGCAGGCGTCAGTGCGGGGCCGGAGACTTTGGTCGCGACCTCTGCCGTGCTGGTTGCGGTGCTGCTTCTGTATCGCGGCATTGCGAGCCTGCGCGTGGTGGCCGCCACGATGTGGTGCGCGGTGATGGGACTGATTGCCTGGATACTTGTGACCGGGTTGGTGCATGGGCATCTGCGGCAGGCTTTTATGTTCCCGCCGGGCGCGTTTCGGCCGACGCATGGATTCTTCCTCGGCCTGGGTTCGGCGCTGCTGATCTCGTCCTACGACTACTGGGGTTACTACAACATCACTTTTCTTGGCGGAGAGGTAAAGGATGCCGCGCGCACGGTTCCGCGGGCGATCCTGATTTCGATTGCGGTAGTTGCGGCGCTTTATCTAGCGATGAATATTTCGGTACTCGCGGTGCTGCCGTGGCAGGGCATCGTGGGAGCGCACGATTTAACGGCTCGTCGGGCGGTGATTTCGACCTTTATGGAAACGGCGTATGGGCCAGCGATCGGGCCGTTGATGGGAAAGGTCGCGGCAGTGCTGGTGATGGTCACCGCATTCGCAAGCGTCTTCTCGCTCCTTCTGGGTTACTCAAGGATTCCGTATGCTGCGGCGCGAGATGGCAACTACTTCCGCGTCTTTGGGCGGTTGCATGCAAAAGGTTTCCCGCACGTTTCGCTGCTGGTGCTGGGAGCGGCCGCGATCTGTTTCTGCTTCTTCTCGCTGGCGGACGTGATTGCCGCGCTAGTGGTGCTGCGGATTCTATTGCAATTCCTGATGCAGCATGTTGGGGTGATGGTACTGCGGCGGACGCAGCCGGAGTTGAAGCGACCATTCCGGATGTGGCTCTATCCGCTTCCGCCTGTGCTGGCGATCTGCGGGTTCGTCTATATTCTGGTGGAGCGCACGAACTTTCAGCGGGAGTTGCTAGGGGCTGCGGTGGTCATCCTATTGGGATCGGCGGTGTACGCGGTACGGGAGAGGATGCGGCGTCCGGCCCGTGCAAATTAGCGGCTGTTTTTCCAGTGTGATTGCATCCAAGATGAGTCCGGACGCGTACTCAGATAGTCTAACCACTGGGCACGCGGTGCTGCCCCGGAGTTCTACCGGCGCTGGAGGGGAAAGATATGTTGATAAGGAAGAATGTGGAATGCAAGATTGCGTCTTCGGAGATTACTCCGAAGGAGTCGTTCTTCAACCGGCGGAATTTCCTTACCGGGGCGATGGCCGCTGGCGTTGGAGCGTTAGCGTTGAAACAGGTTCCGGGGCTGCTGCATCCGGACGCGGTGCACGCGGACACCAAGCTTCAGACGGTGCCGTCGAAGTATACGGTGCCGGACGTGCAAACGCCGTTTGCCAAGGCCACGACTTACAACAATTATTACGAGTTCGGAACGGACAAGTCCGAGCCGGCGAAGAATGCGCACACACTGCACACGCGGCCGTGGACCGTCGAAGTATCAGGCTTAGTGAAGAAGAAGCAGACCGTCGATATCGACTCCATTATGAAATATCGCCCAATCGAGAGTCGCGTCTACCGGCACCGCTGTGTGGAGGCATGGTCGATGGTGATTCCGTGGGACGGCTATTCGATGAGCGACTTCATCAACTGGGCGCAGCCGCTGCCGAGCGCGAAGTACGTGCAGTTCATCTCCGATGAAAAGAGCAGCGACATGCCGGACAAGCCGAGCGCGCTGGACTGGCCTTACTCCGAGGGACTGCGAATCGACGAAGCGATGAATCCGTTATGTCTGCTGACGTTCGGCTGCTACGGCGAGGTGCTGCCGAACCAGAATGGCGCGCCGATCCGGATTGTCAGCCCGTGGAAGTACGGGTTCAAGAATGGCAAGAGCATCGTGAAGATTGTGTTCTCCGACAAACAGCCGCACACGTCCTGGAATGAGAGCGCGCCAAACGAGTATGGTTTCTATTCCAACGTAAACCCACAGGTAGACCATCCGCGATGGTCGCAGGCCCACGAGCGACGCATCGATTCAAGCCCGTTCCCAAAGACGATTCCGACACAAATGTTCAACGGCTATGCCGATCAGGTCGCTAGTCTCTACTCCGGGATGGATCTAAAGAAGAATTTTTAGGAACGATCATGCCGACAAAGTGGATCCCCTACGTGAAGGTGCTGGTGCACATCGTGTGCCTTCTGCCGTTCTTCGAGTTGCTGCAGAAGTACAACTCGGGAGCGCTGGGGCTGCTGGCCGATCCAGTGAACTGGATCACTCACCAGACCGGCTACTGGGCGCTGTTTCTGCTGATGGCGTCGCTGGCTGTGACGCCGGTGCGGCGTTTTCATCCAAAGCTCGCGAACCTGATCCGGTTCCGGCGCCTGCTGGGGCTGTACGCGTTTTTCTACGCGACGCTGCACCTTGCGACGTATGTGTTTCTCTTCTCGGGCTACGATCTGCCCACAGTATGGGCGGGGCTGAAGGGTGGGCACCTCGGTGTCGCCGGCGAGCAGTGGAAACTGGTGTGGCCGACCGTGTTGGACGACTTGAAGAAGCGCCGGTTCATTCAGGTGGGACTGTTCGCGTGGTTCCTGCTCTTCCTGCTGGCGGCCACATCCCCTGCGTTTGTGATGCGCAAGGTGGGCGGCAAGACCTGGCGACGGCTGCACTCCTCGGTCTATGTAGCTGCGATGGCCGGATGTGTGCACTACTGGTGGCTGGTGAAGAAAGGCGTGAAGGAGCCGCTCCCCTTTACGCTCATGCTTACCGTGCTTCTGCTTGCCCGGGTTGTTTGGAATGTCAGGGGAAAAATAGCAGCGAACGCGAAAAATAAGCCAGTTATGGCCCAGGGGTAGGCGGTTATTCCGTCCGGGGCGCTTGTCCGCGCAATCTGAGCGCAACTTCGTTCCGGCAGCCAGGTTTAAACCCGGGAGAGAGGCTCCGCTATGCGCAAAATCTTTGGCGTTTCCCTGGCCTTGCTTTTTGCTTCGACTGTCTCGCTGCTGGCTCAGGACGATGCGCCCCCCCCAGACGTCCGACAGAAGACTGCCGCGAAGACGTTTGCGGCAAAGGGGAAAGTCATTGCGCCAAAGCCGGATGCCGTGAAAGCTGTGCCGCTGACTCCGCTGAGTGACCGCGAGCGGGCTGTGCAGATGCTCGACCGGTTTACCTTTGGCGCACATCCCGGCGATGCGGACCACGTGATGACGGTTGGGGTGGACAAGTGGTTTGAGCAGCAGTTGAATCCGGACACAATAAAAGATCCCGCGCTCGATCGCCGGCTGGCGGATTTTCCCACGCTCACCATGACGCCCGAGCAGGCGCTGACAGTCTTCCCTGATCGCGGAACGATTCAACGCGTGGCGGACGGTAAGCAGCCTATGCCTGCCGACCCTGTGCTGGCAGCGATGTATGAAGTGCAGATTGCGAAGCTGCGCAAGGAGGCCGACGCGCGCAGGGTCGATGCGGCCGGCAATCCACTGGCCGAACCGAGCGATGCCGAAAAGGCTGCAGACAAGCAGCAGGGCCAGATCACCGCTTCGCGCATCGCAGGCGAATTGTTTGCGCTGCCGAAGAATCAGCGCATGGCGGCACTGATTGTGATGCCGGTGGAAGACCGCATTGCGTTCACCGGCAGCGTTGGTGGCGATCAAAAGAATCTGCTGCTCGCGGACTTTAGTCCGCGCGAACGCGAGATATTTCTTGGCATGGCCGCGGGTGTCGGCGCGCAATATCAAATTGGACAGGAACTTGCGCAGGCGAAGATGGTGCGCGCGATCCTGAGCGAGAGGCAGTTACAGGAGGTGATGACTGACTTCTGGTTCAATCACTTCAACATCTACATCGGCAAGGATTCCGACCAGTTTTACACGACGAGCTACGAGCGCGATGCGATACGCAAGAACGCGCTGGGCAAATTCAGCGACCTGCTGCTCGCGACTGCACAAAGTCCAGCCATGATGGTGTATCTCGACAACTGGCTGAGCATCGGGCCGGACTCCTTGGCGAACGGCGTCAATCCTGCTAATCCGCGCTCAAAGCCAGGTAACAAAGGACTGAACGAGAACTATGGCCGCGAGATTATGGAACTGCATACGGTCGGCGTGAATGGAGGCTATACCCAGTCTGACGTAACCAATCTGGCGGCAATCCTTACGGGCTGGACTGTGAATCAGCCGAATCAGGCAGGCGCGTTCCAGTTTGATCCGAAGCGGCACGAGCCGGGCGCGAAGGTCTGGCTTGGACACAAGATCGGTAGCGGCCAGACGTTTGTGCCGCAGGGTGGTTCGGCTATCAGTGCGGAGTTGGCGGCGAGGACCGCGCCCGCGATGAACGACTCGATGGACGAGATGATGATGGGCGGAGGCACGGAGCAGAAGGCCGCAGCGCTGGCGAATGCTCCGGGCAACGCCGGGATGAAGGAAGGGCTCGAAGCACTTAATCTTCTGGCGCACAGTCCGCAGACGGCACACTTTATAAGCTGGAAGATTGCGCAAAGGTTCGTTGCGGATGATCCTCCGCCGGCACTGGTGGACCGCATGGCCAAGACGTTCCTTGCTTCCGATGGCGATATCAAGGCGGTGTTGCGGACGCTGGTCGCGAGCCCTGAATTCAATTCGAAGAAATATTTTCGCAACAAGGTGAAGACGCCGATGGAGTTCCTGGCTTCAGCGTATCGTACGACGCTGACCGATCCGTCGAATCCCGGGGCGCTGGTGAACACTATTCGGACGATGGGCATGCCGCTCTACTTCGCGCTGCCTCCGACGGGCTACTACATTACGGCCGATCACTGGATGAACAGCAGCGCGCTTGTGGACCGCTTGAACTTCGCGTATCAACTGACCAACGGGAAGTTCGCGAATCAGAAGTTCGACGCGCCGAAGGTAGTCGCGCTGGGGCTGCTGAGCGAGTCCTCACAGGCGCAGATAGCAAGCGCCACGGCAATGCGGCCAGCGGTTCCGAAATACGCCGTGACTTGGACTGTGCCCGCGGCGGCTGCTCCGCCGGTGACTCCATCGGGTCCGGAGATCGCGCTGAAGGTGTTGGAGTCGACGTTGATTGGCGGCGATGTGTCCAGCCAAAGTAACGAGCTGATCCACAAGCAGATTGTGGACGCCAGCCTGCAGAACACGGGTCCGGGGGACATGTTGAACCTGCTGACCGCACTGGTGATGGGCTCGCCGGAATTCCAACTGCGCTAGCGGGTGGGCCGCGGCGCAAAGCGAAAAATGCGGCTGGCGTGGGAGTCGAGCGAGACGGTGAGGCCGTCAGGCTGGCTGGCGACGTCGGTGTTGGAGATGAGGTCGCGCAACATCGGTGGCGCGCCGCCGGCGAAGTGAGTGTCGCGCAATGCGTCAATCTCCGTCCAAGAGAGCTTGATCTCGGCGGAAGCGGCATCGAGGTTGAAGAGCGCCAGCACGGCAGAGCCGTCAGGGTAGGTAGTGAGCCACGCCTGCTGCTGCTTGTTGCGCAGATGCTGGATGTCGAGTGGGCGCGCGGGAATGCCGGCCTGATCGACGGCGATGATCTCGCGGTTGGTGATGAGTTTGAGATCATCGGCGTCCATTTTGGTTAGGTCGGATCCGAGGTAGAGTGGCGCGCAGGAGATGGCCCAGAGCGTCAGCATGGTCTGGCGCTCGGCGGGCGTGATGCCGTCGCGCTCTCCGTTGCCGAGTTCCATTGTGTCGAGGTCGTTCCATCCGCCGCCTGCTGCGGAGCTCGGACCGGCGTAGGAAGTCCAGCGTACAACGTCGGCGAAGCGCACGACGACCTTGGACCACTGGGTCAAATTTCCTTTGGTGGCGTCGGTGGCCTTGTTGCAGCCGTAGCACTCGATGTCGTTCTCGATACGCCAGCCGTTTGAGGTCGCCCGCCATAGAGCAGCCTGGTCGATGGACATGTAGTTCGACAGCTCCAGCCAGATCGGATGCGAGGCTTGGGCCAGCGCGGCGTGCATTTGGTGCATCTCTTCGCGATTATCGGCAGGCAGGTTTCCGCCACCCGGGCCAACGAAGTCCATCTTGATGAAATCGACGCCCCACGTATCAAACTGTTTCACTTGCGAGCGGATGTATGCCACTGCCGCGGGCTTGGAGAAGTCGATGCGGAAGGAGTTGCGGCGCGTGCTTCCGGCCTGGGCCGTGTCTGTGATGTCGGCGATGTGGGCGGAGGTGCCAGCGATCTGCGGATTCTGTTTGAGCAGCGCGGCGCTGATCCCGGGATTGAGGTAGATGCCGAATTTGAGGCCGTGCGAGTGCATGTACTTCGCCATGCCGTCCACGCCGTCGGGAAAGGCAGTGACGTCAGGCGCGGGTATACCGTGCTCGTCGAAGCTCTTGCTCCAGCCGTCGTCGACGTTGATGTAGCGATAGCCTGCTTGATCCAGATGATTGGCCAGCAGAGCATCGGCCTGTGCCTTGATCTTTTCTTCGGTCGGCTTGCCGCGAATCAGACTCCAGGAACTCCAACCCATGTAGGGATGGGCGGCAAAGTCGGACTTTGATTGAGCAGTCTGAGAGAAAGCCGATGGGGATAGAACGAGCGCGGCAAGGAGCAGGACAAATCGCATGGCGAGAATTATATTCGTGCGCCATGGCGTGATGGCATTCGTTCGTATGACTCAGAGGCCGGCGAAGAGGTCGGTGGTTTGGACGGCGGCCTGCGGCTCAGGTGTGGCCATCAGAGTGTAGACCTCCTGGCTAACGTATTTCTCGAAGAAAGATTGGAATTGTTCCATCAGCGGTAGCTGCGAGGTATGCGCCCGGAAGGCTTCGAACTTGCGATTCTGCACGTGGCTGACGTCGAGCGTCGCCGTCCAGGGCGCGGGCAGCGTCGAGGGCCGGCCGGGAAAGAAAAAGTGCGTGGTGTTGTAGTAGAGTCGACGCGCGATGTGGATGGGCCCAAGGTCAGGAAAGCGCTTGGGCGATGCAGCCCAATGGAATGCCGCAGTGGCGAACGCGGAGACCATGGTGTGGTCGGGATGCGTGTTCATGGCGCCGTCCATACCGAAGGTGAGGACTACATCGTATTTCTCCCGGCGGATGCGTTCAACCAGCTTCGCGGTGGTGGCAGAGAAGTCCGCAAACTCGAGCTGCGCGTCCTGGTACTCAAGCAGCTCGGCATGGGTGACGTCGAGGATCTTGCACGACGCGAAGAACTCAGAACGCCGCATCGCGCCCAGCTGCTCGCCGGACGCCGCATCGCCGCGATTGGTGGCGGCCTGGCCGTCGGTGAAACAAATCACGGTAGTCTCGACCCCAGCTTCGGCTGCGAGCATCAGCGCGCCGCCAAAGGCGAAGCATTCGTCGTCGGGGTGGGCAGTGACGCAGAGAAGTTTGAGCGGGGCTTTGTCGGTCATCGGTACTCCTAGGGTATCGCAGGCAGCCCGAGCAGTGGCTACGGTCGCGAAATCATCGAAGAGAATGCCGCAGACCTCGCCCTCGCCCGCGATAACAGCCCGCACGGGTGCGAAACGAGCTGGGACGCAGCGCCAGCGGGCCAAGCTCATGCAATGAGCGGCGATCCCTTCCTTGCCCTTGTCGTTGCCCTTGGCGGGGTGTCCAAACTTATCAGCGAACAGGTATCAACGCTGTAATTCGGAGAGGGCCTGCGTCGGCTACCGCTGTTCGCCGCCCAGGATCCGACCACCGCGATCTTCGAACAAATGCGGTCATGGCTTCAAGAGGCGACCTTCAGTCACATTACCTTCGATAGTTTATGTGCTGACGGTTGCACGTGAAACCGCAGACAACTGCTCGATATACGCATTAGTGATTAGTGATATCGCCCATTTAGCTGGGCGTAAGAGAAGACACTCGAATGCGTATTTTCTATGTAGAGAATTGGCTTGCAGGTATTTTGACAGCGACCTTGATACTATTTGTGGCCTCCCTTTCAGGCTGCAGCAGCCGGATAGTTAGCGCTTCTATCGATTCTTCCTCATCATCGGCGGCCACTTCATCGTCCGCAGTAGTGTTCGGTATCGTTCCATCTGACACATCCAGTTCTGCTCAAACCGTGAAGCTATTCAATACGGGGAACACACAATTAATAATCTCCAGTATTGCTCTGTCCGGAATCAATGCCAACAGCTTTCACGAGTCCAACGACTGCCCGACCAGCCTCGTGGCTGGAAGCAGTTGCACAATAACCGTCGATTTCAGTCCCGTTGTGGCAGGCTCCTACACCGCGGCCATCACGATCACCGATAACGCATCCCCACCCACTCAGACCATCGTCCTAAACGGTACCGGGCCTCCCGTTGCGGTGAGCGTGAGTCCGGTAACCAAAGCACTGAACCGTGGCCAAACTCTGCAACTGACAGCAACAGTGACCAATGCCTCCGACACAGCCGTAACGTGGTCGATTCGTCCAGCTGGAGAAGGCTCAATTGGCCCATCGGGCCTGTACACGGCCCCGGCAACCATCACCACGACGCAGATTGTGACGGTAACGGCAACCAGTCAAGCGGACACAACGGCGTCTTCATCTGCTTCAATAACGCTGGAGCCTTCGGTCGCAGTAAATGTGCGTTCGGCAACCACAGCACTGACCAGTGGCCGAACAGCGCAACTGACAGCGACGGTCACCAATACCTCCAACAAAGTCGTATCGTGGTCGATTCGTCCGGCTGGAGTATGCTCAATCAGCTCATCAGGCCTGTACACGGCCCCGGCAAGCACTACTACGACGCAGATTGTAACGGTAACGGCGACCAGTCAAGCCGACACGACTGCGTCTTCATCGACAGCAATAACGCTGGAGCCCTCGGTCGCAGTAAGCGTCAATCCGACACGGAGTACGGCATATGCGAACGGAATCAAACAGCTGGCGGTGACCGTACGAAATGCATTGAATTCCTCTGTCAGGTGGAGTGCGCTTCTTGGCACGATTACCTCAGAAGGCCTCTACACTGCACCATCGAACATGGGTAACAGCACGCTGACCGATACGATCACTGCGGCCTCAATTCAAGATCCCACAATATCCGGGACCGCTACTATTACCGTCTCATCCGGTC
>JALYIG010000116.1 GCA_030775885.1 Acidobacteriota bacterium
GTACTGCCAATTGGGGATTGAGATGCCATCGGGATTAACGCCGCCGCCGCCGCCCCTCCACACTGTCTCCGACAGCCAAGCGCCACCCGGACCTGTTGTGGTCAAAGTAGTCCCGCCGACACCCGTCACGTAAACGTCTTCCGCGGGGAAGGCCGGTTCGCTCGCCGGGTAGACTCCCCAATCACCAGACGCGGCAAAGAGAGTCTGGCCCTGCGCAGCAAACTCCGCGAATATGGGATCGTCATTGGAAGCATTGTCGTATTCAACAAATGAGGCGCCGATCTGTTTGCAAATATTCTCCGAGGCGATCTTGTTGAATATGTCTATATCGGAACTTCCGATATACACACGAATCTGGCTCAAGCCTGGGGCCATTCCGACGAGCTGTGTGATGTCCAGGGCAGCTTCGTTCGCCCAGGCCGCCCCATAACTTGTCTGCTGGGGTGTCAGACTCATCCCATCCAACAGCACGTTGTTGATGGGAACGCTGTCGACTTGTCCAATCTGGTTGAAATACTCCGCCACATCGCTGGGGTTATAGCCGCCGAACTCGATAGCGGCGACCGCTTGGCCTGCGCCCGTGAGGGCTGTGCCGCCATAATAGGCCGCTCGCATGTCGCTGCCGAGGAAGTAGCCAAGCGGCCCGGAACCGGTGGTGGCGGGAGTTGCGTGGCCTGCTGATACCTGGTTCAGAGGCGGACGAGGGACAGAGAAATTCTCCAGGCCGGCGATGTGCTTTACCGGCACACTCAGTGCCAGCATAGGTTCGCGGTCCGGGGAATAGAACGCGCGATCCTCCGTGGGATGTCGATAGACCCTCATCGACAGATTGAAGGCATTTTCGACTTGATCGACCGTGCCACTGATCGGCACCACCATGCGATTGGCCGGAGAATCGGTCACGGCAAAACCATTGGCCTTGGCGAAATCGGCTACGGCCTTGTAATCTCCGGCAGTGGGGCCGAACTGTTCCGTGAACTGGTCTACGCTGAGAAAATGATGGTAGTCCGAGCTGGATGGGTCATAGAGCCGGATCAAGAGGCTGCTCAGTTCGGCCTGGTTGCGGAGCGGCAGCATTATGGAGAGGTTCATGCGCTGCGAACGGGGCAGAGAACCCACGGGCGCGGCTTGCCCGCTGGACACCGTCGGACGAACGTGACCAAGCAATACCTGGAGCGATTGCTGCGCCTGAACCGGGAGGGGGGATAACAGGAGAGCGCCTCCAAAGGCATGCACGACGAGTCGTGCGAAAGAGATCTGATCTTTCTTGGCAGCTACTGCATTCACTCCTGGCCCCTCTTCCCGTGCCAAAGCGTTCCTTGTGTGGCCTAATGGCTAGCGTTGCGATGTCCGATTTACCTGCACTCACCTGATACGAACATTTCCAGACTCAGAGCTAATGCCGCGACGGACGTGGCTATCGCTACATGCCGGCATTCAATCAGCTTAAGAACTGGGCCCAGAGAGTGGTGCATTATAGTACAGATGCGCAGAGGAGATCAAGCTAAGGTCCAGCCTGAGGGCGACTGGCAAACCGTTCAACTCGCCGTACAGTGCGCCCATCGTCCTGTTGACCTCCGCGACTGTGATGGCAGCGGCTTCCACTCCGATCCTGTTCGGTGACTGCCTGCCAGCTATTCCCCGAGAACAGTAGGGGATTTGCAAATTATCCGAGTCACGGAACGATTTGCGAAAGTGAACCAGACTTGGTGGCTATTCTGACGGCTGTTGATCTAGTCAGTGGCTGTGGCCATCCAATCGATGGACGTGGCCGTTCTACGCCTCTCAGAAATTGACCGCATAGCAGGTTCGGAACGACCTAAAAACGGCGACCGAACATTGCGCAGACAGTCAGCCCCATCGGACCGGGGCGCAACTCCGGATACAGAGAGTCCGAAGCCTCGTGTAATCAGACGGATAGACCCAGAGGAAGGTAGAGCCTCCTAGGCGTCACGATGAGATAACCCGCGACCTTGCGGCATCCGCGATACGCTCTTCGCATCCACTATGGATAAGCAAGACCCCATGCAGACCGACGCGGGTCTATCGCTCCACCCTCCGAAACTTCGCACGAGGACCTATCTATCGACGTACATCTTGCCCACCACTCCGCCCAAACATGGCGTGACTTCTTCATCCACATCGCCACCATCGCGGCTATCTGAATGCTCCGTCACTTGGACGATAAGTCGTGCGGGTGGATTCGGCAGGGTCACTTCTTCGATCAGCCGTTATGCGGACAGGTCCTCGATTCGCCAGATATGTCTAGTCCCTTGCCGAATCCCTTTCGTTCGTCGTAGGACTGAAAACATGCCCAAGAACACCCATGCGAGGTTCATCAGCACCCCTATCGGAAGAGCGATGAAGGATTCAGAGAAAAGCTCGTGCGAAGTCCACAGACAATAGACCAAACTGAATCCCATGATGCTAACAAGAAACTATGATGTGATTTTCAAGAATGGCCCCACCTGGAACTTGGAAGTCGAGGTATTTCCTTGGACGAAAGCGATCGCCAAAACAATGTATAGGTCAGTAGCACTGCGGCGATACATTGCTAAATAGAAGGTTGGAGGAATATATCTGCCCAGAAGGGCGAGCCCAATGGGAGGGCACCCATACAGTCCTCTCAGCTTGAGGAACATCATCGATGCTCCCAGTGTGAGCACGATTATATCGGCCTCCGGAATTTCATCTGTCCGAAAAGTCGGCTATTGGCAAAGTCAAATGTCCGATTAGCCCGTTTATCGCCCGAGTGAACGGCCGGACCCAGCGTCTCTCCTTCAACTCTCACCGGGCCGCTATACACTCAAGCCATCTCCTCCCCCGACTGAATTGCTTCTCCTCCCTGCCCACTCTTCCCCCATTTCCATTTAGGCCTCGAACCTAGTACCTCGAACCTAGTACCCTATCCCCATGTTCCTCCGCAAACTCACCATCGAGCGCATCGACGCCAGCGGAGCCTGTCCTCTTTGCCCGATTGCGCACCTCGACAACTTCGCCATGCGCAACTTCACCAACAAAGCCATCTTCGACGACACGTTCCCATCGCCGCCGGACTGCTCGAAGCCGGCAACCGCATCCCTCTCGGCCGACCCTCCGACGCCATGGAAGGCTGGTTTCCGCCGCAAGTCCTACCTCACCCCCACCGACCATCTCCACATAACCGAACTCCCCCGGTAGCCATGTTCGTGAGCAACGCCTTCGCAACCCAATCCCCTGGAAACGCCGAGGCTCGCAATGCGTATCTCCTCGGTATGAAACTCCCGGGCCTCCTATTGCTGTCGTGTCTGGCGTGGACTGCTGAGAGAGCGTTGCCGGCACAGAACGGTCAGGCCGCCATCGTCTCAAACCAGCCGCCGAAGATGCAGCTCCTCGGCGACGCAAGAGTTCCGCTCATATCCCAGCCGCTTCGGCTCTCCGATTTCATCGGCATGGAGCCTCGCCCCGAACTCAAACCGCAACTCGCCGAGGTCACCGGCTTCATTCAGAACCAGCCCAGCGACGGGCAGCCCGCCACGGAAGCGACCGAAGTCTGGATCGCCCGCACCACCACGGCGCTCTACTTCGTCTTCGTCTGCCACGATCACCGCGCAGCCGCCATCCGCGGCCACCTCGCACGCCGCGAAAATATTCGCAACGACGACACCGCCTCGGTCCTGCTCAATCCCTTGCAGGACCGCCGCAAGGGCATTCTCTTCACTGTCAATCCCGCCGGCGTGCAGGCCGACGCCGCCTGGACCGACAGCGTGGGCACCGACTATAGCTACGACCAGGTCTGGAACTCCGACGGCCGCATCACTCCAGACGGATGGCTCGGACTCATCGAGATTCCGTTCCGCAGCCTTCGCTCCCGCCCCGCTGGCTCGGACTGGGGAGTCGTCTTCATGCGCAATCTCCCGCGCAACAGTGAGGAGGACTTCTGGCCGCGCGTCTCCGCCAGCGTCTCCGGCGTACTGTCGCAAGAAGGTACGCTGCACGGCATCGAGAGCCCGCGCGGCTCGCACGACCTGCAGATCAATCCCTATGTGCTCGGCCAGAATGAGCGCACCCTGTTCAACCTCGATCCCACCAACCCATACTTCAGCTCGCGCCATATCGAAGGCACCGCTGGCGGCGAGGTGAAGGCCATCCTCAAGGACACCGTCGTCCTCGACGGCACCATCAACCCGGACTTCAGCACCGTCGAATCCGACCAGCCGCAGTTCACCGTCAACCAGCGCTACCCAGTTTATTTTCCTGAGCTGCGGCCTTTCTTCCTCGAAAACGCGAACTACTTCGGCACGCCCATCAATCTCCTTTACACCCGCAACATTATTCACCCGGAGTACGGCGCGCGACTCACCGGCAAGATCGGCTCCACCAATCTCGGCTTACTCGTCATCGACGACCGTGAGCCCGGACGCACTGTCGCGCCCGGTGATCCCATCTACCAGAAACGCGCCACCTTTGCCGTCGGCCGCGTCTCCCGCGATTTTGGCAAAGGCTCCAGCGTGGGCGTCATCTACACCGACGAAGAGTTCGGGGGCGGCTGGAACCGAATCGGAGGAGTCGACACCGTCGCCCGTCTCGACCAGCATTGGACCCTGTATGGCCAGATGGTCCAAAGCTCGACCCGCGGAACCGTCGACAGCGGACACCCGCCTACCTACGCCGCCGGACCGGGAAGCTACCTCGAAGCCGTGCGCAATGGCCACGCCTTCAATCTGGATGCCATATTCCAGGATTACAGCACCGGCTTCCAAAGCCAGGTCGGCTTCATCCAGTCCGCCAACATCCGCAACGCTCAGACCCACTCCACCTACCGCTGGTACCCGAAGCACAGCTTCATCCAGAGCTTCGGCCTGGAAGCCAACCAGAGTTTCGCCCTCGATCATCAAGGCAATCGGGTCTATCGATACTTGTCCTACGATCCCTTCCTGCTGCTTCCAGGCAAGATCGTCATTGCCCCAATCTTCGGCCAGAATTCCGACACGCTCGGCGCGCAGAACGGATACGCCTTCACCCAAAATAGGAACTTCACTGAGAACAGCGGTGGCTTTGTCCTCCGCGGCGCCCCGATCCCGCTGCTCAACTTCAACATCAACGCCTTCCGCAGCGGCTACGTGAACTACAACCCCCGGCCCGGAGCCCTGCCCTCACTGATGAACCAGATCACCGTACAGGCGTTGTTCACCGTGCAACCGCTTCACCAACTCACCCTGGACAATACTTACCTCCTCGACCGCGACCGCTCAGTTGCCAACGACGCGTTTGTCTACGAGAGCCAGACCTTCCGCAGCAAGATCAACTATCAGTTCACCCGCTCGCTCTCCGCCCGTGTCATCGTCGAGTATGACTCCACGCTCGCCAACCCCACGGAAACGTCTTTGCTACGCACGAAGCAGGTCGGTACCCAGGTGCTGCTTACCTGGCTTCCGCATCCCGGCACGGCTATTTATCTCGGCTATAACAATGATCTGCAGAACCTCGGCCGCGGCCTCTGCAACCGAAGGCCAACCGGCGTATGCGACAACTCGGGCCCCACGCCGCGCTCCCCCGATTACCTCAACGACGGCCGCCAGATATTCCTCAAAGCCTCCTACCTCTTCCGCTTTTAGAAAAATTCACACGACCAACCGGCGGCCCCAACCATCCCGTGTGGGATTTCCTTCTAATCGCCCATTTCAACCCGGAGCGCCATTCTCATCGGCAACTGTACGATATGCCCGTACACGTCCACATGGGTGTAATCTCTTTGCTGAGGTATCGCCGTGGATCGCCGTACTGCGCCTTCGGTGCTGACTAGCATCGCTTTTAGTGGAGGCTTGATTCAAGAGGCGGGAGCGGTTCAACCTGCCTCAATATGCGATCACATCGCATGGGTTTCTGTAATCCTTGAACGAATGAAGCGGGTTAAGCCCGGGATGAAGCGGTCTGATCTACTCAGCGTCTTCACCACTGAAGGTGGACTCTCGACTGGGCGCAACGCACCCTCGTGAGCCAGGATTGCCCATACTTCCAGGTTGATGTGATCTTTTGGGGCCGTGGGACGACCAGACAGATTTTTATGAGGCCCGATAGCTGCCCCGGCTTCGCAATCAGCTTCGTGATCTTCAGATTAAGCGCGTGATCGCTGCAAGGACCCACCTTTCAGACAATCTCAGTGGTCTGATCGCGTTTTGGGTCATTGCCACCTGGTTCCCGGATGGTCTTCACGTGGCTCCTTGCCTCCTGGTCAGCGGGCCGGCGCATGAGGCAACTGTCCTCCTACGCTCCCTCGCCGAGCTCTGTTACCACCCGTTGCTCCTCGGGGGATTTAAGGGTGCCGACGTCAAGAGGATCACATGGGCAGCACAGCAAACGTTGTTGATTCAGGAGCCGAACCTAGATAAGAGGATGGCAGCTCGTGGGCTCCTCGACCAACCGCAGCTTCCTACAGTAGATCGGGGATTACCAGCACGATTGTTTCGGATTCAAAGCCGTCTACACGGGGGATGTCACCCCGGCGATGCCGATTCCGCATTCCCTGCACATCAATCTGGCCAGCACACTCGACAGTGCACTTTCCGATCCGTGGGAATTCGCGAGGGGGACGGTGCCAGGTCTCAGGAACGAGCTTGAAGAGTATCGCGAGAACAACCGGGAGCATGTGCGCGGTTGGTGGTTCACATCACCCGGCCTCTCCTCAGATACACGCGCCATTGCCGTCACCATCGGCAGTTGTATCGTCGGGTCGCCCGAACTCCCGTAAAAGTATGTAAGAGTAGCTAGGAGCAACCGCTTGTACTGCCGCAGGACATACAGCGGTAGCAGGAGCCGGAGCGGGTCATGATGGCTCCGCAGGTGGCGCAACTGGGAGAGTCGCCCATCTCGTACATGCCTTTCATGGCGTCAGAAACATGGTAGATGCCGCGGTCCTGCACGTTTTCCGTGATGTTTGGATCGCTGGAGGAGTAGCCGTTGCGGGCGGCCGAGTCGGGTGCGATTCCATGCTGGGGCGGGGTGCCGTCTTCGTTGTGGCCGTTCTGTATGCCATTCGTGCGATCGTACGCTGAGCCGTATTGCCGGCTGGCGGCACCGTTGTCGAAGATGTCCTGGTCGGAGATGCTGGCCTGCGTAGTGCTGTTCGCGCGAGCTTCGCGCTGCAGGATAGCCTGCGGTGTCAGGTCTGGCGCCAGCGATGACAATGTCGCAGAGTCGTTATGGTGCGCGCGCGGTGTCTCCGGAGCAGCACAATCGGTTGCGGGATAGTCGCCGGTATCGGCCAAAGGCAGCACGCCGGTATCCGGCATCTCGGCGGCGCCGGCTGATCCCAGGTTTACCGTGTTGCCGGGCGCGGTGACGATGCCTTCAACTGGAACGCTGGTATGCGGAGTGAGGCCCGTGAACAGATCCAGTTGCGTGCCAGAAAGGAAGCGAATCTGGATCCAGCGGAAGATGTAATCCATGATCGACTTGGCATAGCCGATCTCGGGATTGCCGGTCCAGCCGGATGGCTCGAAGCGGGTGTGGGCAAACTTCTCGCAGAGTACGCGCAGCGGAACGCCGTGCTGCAGCGAGATGGAGATTGCGGTGGCGAAGGAGTCCATCAGGCCGGAGACGGTGGAGCCTTCCTTGGCCATGCGGATGAAAATCTCGCCCGGCGAGCCGTTGGGATAGAGGCCGACGGTGATGTAGCCTTCGTGTCCGCCCAGGCCGAACTTGTGCGTAACCGATGCACGCTCGGCCGGGAGGCGATGGCGCACGGCGCGGGGTGGGGCCTGGGCATCCAGCGCGTCGGCGTTTTGCGTGGAAGCCTCGGTGAGCGAGCGGATGTGCGCTTCGAGCGTTGCAATCTGCTGTTGTGATGCGGTGACGGCCGCTGCCGTGGCGGCTGCTGCTGCTGCGGCGCCTGCTGCTGCGGCAAGAGCCTGTGCTGCTTCCGGAGAGATGCCCGGAGTCGAGGCTACGGAGGCGGAGCCCTCAGCGGGCAAAGCTGTTTGAGATGAGGGACCCGGTTTAGCGCTGGTGCCCTTCTTGTCGGCGTCGGTCTGCGCGGTGACGTTGAGCGGTTGCGTGCCCTTGGAGTTGTCGCGGTAGATTGCGACGGCCTTGATGCCCTGGCGCCACGCTTCGAGGTAGGCCTCGGCGATGTCGTCGACCGAGCAATCCTGCGGCAGGTTGACCGTCTTCGAAATTGCCCCCGACAAGAAAGGCTGAGTGGCGGCCATCATCTTGATGTGGCCCATGTATTGGATAGAGCGGGTGCCTTTGGCGGGCTTGAAGCTGCAGTCGAACACGGCGAGGTGTTCGGGCTTGATGCCCGGTGCGCCTTCGATTGTGCCGGTCGCGTCGATGTAGCTGACGATCGCGTTGACCTGCGTCTCGGAATAGCCCAGCTTGATCAGGGCGGAGGGAACGGTCGAGTTGACGATCTTGATCATGCCGCCGCCAACCAGTTTCTTGTACTTGACGAGCGCGAGGTCGGGCTCTACGCCGGTGGTGTCGCAGTCCATCATGAAGCCGATAGTGCCGGTTGGCGCGAGCACGGTGACCTGCGAGTTGCGGTAGCCATACTTCTCGCCGTGGGCCAAAGCGCCATCCCAGGCGTGGCGGCTGGCGGCGATGAGGGTGTCGAGCTGCGGAACGTGGAAGGGCTCCGGCGTCGTGCGCGGGCTGGTGATGGTGGGCTTGCCGATGTTGTTGACTTCGGCGCGGTGCATGCGGATCACGTCGAGGAAAGGCTCGCGGTTGACGTAAAAGCCGGGGCACGCGCCGCCGGAAATCTCTGTCCGCTGCGTGATCGGGGTGGCTGCGCCGAGGGGCGCGCAGGTCTCGGCGATGCGGGCCGATTGCCAATAGGCGTCGCCGCAGAGGATGGAGGTGAGCGTCGCGGCGAAGTCGCGGCCGGCGTCCGAGTCGTAGGGCAGGCCGAACGCCATCAGGAGCGCGCCGAGGTTGGCGTAGCCGAGGCCGAGCGGGCGGTAGTCGTGCGAGTTCTTGGCGATCTGCTCGGTGGGGTAGCCGGCAGCGTCGACGATGATCTCCATCGCCGTGGTGACGGTGGCGATGGCGTGACGGTAGGCCGCGATATCGAACTGGCCGCCGGGAGTGAGGAACTTCAGAAGGTTAAATGAGGCAAGGTTGCAGGCCGAATCATCCAGAAACATGTACTCACTGCATGGATTGGAGGCGTTGATGCGAGCGGTGTTCTTGGAAGTGTGCCAGCGGTTGATTGTGGTGTCGTACTGCATGCCGGGATCGCCGCACTGCCAGGTAGCCTCGGCAATCTTATGCATCAGGTCGCGAGCGCGATATTCCTTGACCACTTCGCGGTCCTTTACGGTGCGGGTCCAGAAGGGGCCGTCGCTCTCCACTGCCTGCATGAACTCATCGTTTACGCGGACGGAGTTGTTGGCGTTCTGGAAGAAGATGGAGCTGTAGGCCTCGGAGTCCGGGCCAGAGCCGTCGTAGCCGGCCTGCACCAGGTGCCAGGCCTTCTTCTCCTCCTTCACCTTGCACTCGATGAAGTCTTCGATGTCCGGGTGATCGATGTTGAGCACCACCATTTTTGCTGCCCGGCGAGTCTTGCCGCCGCTCTTGATGACACCGGCGAAGGCGTCGAAGCCGCGCATGAAGCTGAGTGGGCCGCTGGCCGTGCCACCACCGCTCAGGGTCTCCATCGATCCGCGAATACTGGAAAGATTGGAACCGGCGCCAGATCCCCATTTGAACAGCATGCCCTCGGTCTTGGCCAAGGTAAGGATCGAGTCCAGCGAGTCGTTCACGGAGTTGATGAAGCAGGCGGAGCATTGCGGCTTGGAATATCCGGTGACGGAGAACTCGATCTGGCCCGTGGAGGGCTCCCAATGCCAGTTCTGCGCATCGGAGTTGGGCTCGAGGCGGTCGCAGCCAACGTTAAACCAGACGGGCGAGTTGAAGGCCACTTTCTGGTTGAGGAGTAGGTGACAGAGCTCGGCGTAGAAGGTGGCAGCGTCGGCGGGAGTGGCGAAGTATCCGCCGGCGATGCCCCAGTCGCGAACGGACTCGGCTACGCGGGTGATGAGTGCGCGGACGCCCGACTCGCGCTGGGGGGTCCCGACCTGGCCGTGAAGGTATTTGGAGGCGACAATGTTGGTCGCGGTCATCGACCAGTCGGCGGGCACCTCAACGTTCTTTTGCTCGAAAATGATGCGGCCCTTGTAATCCTGAATGATCGCGTCGCGCAGTTCCCAGGTGACTTCGTCGAAGGGAGAGATACCCGGACGGGTGAAGTGGCGCGAAAAGGATAAGCCGCGGCTGGCGGGACGCTGGGTGGACGTGGAATCGGGGCGGGTGGCGGAAAGGTTGGTCGCGGCGGTTTGGATCGGGTTCATAGGGGAGGTGCTCCTTCATTCACTAAAAAGTCGGCGCTTCTGGTTCACAGGTCCGAGTGGTGCAGTGGTGCTTTTCTTCCGGTTTCCGCTTCGCCTTTGCTACCCATGCTGATAAAAGACTATCGACGGCGCGTACTGGCCGGTTTTCAACGGCCATTGCTGTCTATTTGATTCGCGGTGCACTGATAAGGGGTCTGCCTGGTCCTCTGGCACTCCGGGAACGCTGGGGTTCGAGCGGGGTACGTTGGAGGTGGTTGCCGACCGAACTTGCGGTTACTTTCGATTCAAATGCTTTGTGTGACGCAATCGTGAAAGTACCGCCCTCAGTGGGGTGTGTCAAGTATAAAGCACAACATATTGTGTTGCCAAAGCAAATGCCTCTATTTCTGGGAGGTTACGAACCAATGAATCAAAAACGCTGGGAAACGGTTGTGGATTACGCGAAACAGCCGCGAAGAATGCGGAATTCGTCCCTGTCGCCGCCGGGCCTGCCGCCCTGCGCCATTCTCTCGCGGGCAAGGAGGAGCTTCTATCCCCCGTTTTGGCCACCCATTGAGGGTAGGCTCACCCGACCGCCGCTGCAAGGCGCAGAAACGGTGCAACGCCTGTGCATCGCCACGTAAAAGTGGAAAAGAGGGCGGCCAGCTGGGGTTTACAGCACCAGCATGCAGTCGCCGTAGGAGTAGAAGTGGTAGTGCTGGCGGATGGCGTGGTTATAAGCGGCGAGGACGGTCTGTCGTCCGTTGTCCGGACTGCCGAGAGGGGCGGCAAAGGCGCTGACCAGCATGACCAGGGTCGACTCCGGCAGGTGGAAGTTGGTGAGCAGGCCGCTGACGATACGGAACGGATGACCAGGCGCGAGGAAGATGGAGGTTGAGCCGGAGTGGGGCTGGATTTCCGGAACCCCCATCTCAGCAGAGAGATGCGGGGCGCCCATGCGGGCTATATGTTCGAGGGTGCGGGTGGTGGTTGTGCCGACCGCGACGATTCGGCGTTCTTCGGCGAGAGCACGGTTGAGGGCCTCGGCAGTTGCGGGCGGCAGGGTGTAGCGT
>JALYIG010000117.1 GCA_030775885.1 Acidobacteriota bacterium
CGCGAGACGGTTGTCGGTGGGTTCGCCGTTGATGAGGAAACGCGATCCGCGCGGATGCAGGTTCGCCACCTTCGCGCCGGCTGAGTCACGCTCTTCGCCAACCACGAAGAGCAGGCCGACCTTTACGCCGCTCTCGCGCAGGCGATCCGCGGCGGCTACCTGGGCGGCAATAATGCCTTTCGCGTCGCACGTTCCGCGACCGTAGAGGAACTGGTCATCTTCGGTGCAGCCAAAGAAGGGCGGCACGGTGTCCATGTGGGTGGAAAGAACGACGTCGGGTGTAACGCCGGGAAGTGCGGCATAGATGTTGAAACGTTCGCCTGCGCCAGCTCCGGGCGTTTGCGTGAGGTCGGGCTGCTGTACCTCCATGCGCTCTACGGAATATCGCTGCGCGGTGAGGAAGTCGGCGAGGAATGCGCCGGCGAGGCCCTCGTGGTACGAAGTGGACTCGATGTTGACGAGCCTGCGCGTCAGGTCGATGGGATCGATGGGCATGTTGATACAGGATAAACCTCGCAATCGGTAAACTGAATGGATGGCTGTACATCAACCCTCCCAGATTCGCTCGATCGACGATTTGCGCGGCCCCGCAGGCCGGCTGGAGGCGCTGCTGAACTCCGGCCGCGACGATGCACCCTATGCGGCAGTGGTCTGCCATCCTCATCCGGCGGGCGGCGGGACGATGCACAACAAGGTGGTCTACCACGCGATGAAGGCCTTCTCGTGGTTTGGGCTTCCCGTGCTGCGGTTCAACTTTCGCGGCACCGGATTGAGCGAGGGGGAGCACGACGATGGCCACGGAGAACGGGATGACGTCCACGCTGCTCTCGACTGGCTGGTAAAGAACTTTGAGAGGCCGATACTGTTCGCTGGATTTTCGTTCGGCTCTAACGTTGGCCTGCGAGCCTGCTGCGGCGATGCACGCGTGAAAGGGATGATCGGTCTTGGCCTGCCCGTGCATGCCGCAGGACGTGATTACAAGTACGGCTTTCTGGCGAAATGCACTGCGCCAAAACTCTTCATCAGCGGGGACCATGACGAATTTGGCCCACGCGAAATGGTCGCGGCCGTGTGGGAGAGCGCGCCCGAGCCAAAGCGGCTGGTGTGGATCGGCGGCGCGGATCACTTCTTTCAGGGCATTCCTGGCTCGCCCGGCGCCAAACTCGCCGAGATGCAGATGGAGATGCGGCTGTGGCTGCAGGACACGTTTGCGCTCGAAGGGCCGACGTCCCTGCCTTAGGCAGGCACGAACGAGCAGTTAGGGAATTTGCAGCGGACGCAAACCGTCGACGCGGAACATGCCGGCTGGATAGCCGTCCGGTGATTGTTGCGCGCGGAAGACATAGCGCAAGAAGAATCCAGCAATCACATTGTTGTAATTGTTGACATTGTTTGCGGCGACGAAGCCTCCACCGTACCAGTGATCGGCAAACCGGTAGGAAGCTTCCGAATTGACCGCATAGCTGAGGCGGGTCGTATCGGTCAGCGGGTACTGGCCGCAGCTATATGAGGGCGTTTGAAAGACGGCGCAGGACACACCGGCTGGCGGCACAAAGCTGGCCTGCAGCGACGGGTCCAGCGGATAGAAGAGGGCTTGGTCTTCCTCAAATGTTTGCACGCCAAGAGAACTGGTAACGGCGTAATGGAAGTTCGATCTATAGTGGCCATTGAAACTGACCGGAACGGATGCCATGAAGTAGGAACTTGGGCTGAAGTATCCGCCCTGGCCATAGGTCAGGCCTGCTTCATTGTGGTCGTAGTGCATTCCGGCGAGCGCGCCGCCAACGAACAGGCTGCCGGCATTACGCCAGTGTCCAAGCTGGAAGGTTGCCCCAATGGTGCCACCGTACCGCGTGTTATTGAGAACATGCCGGCCGGTGAGTATCCCGGCATCGCCGGAAACAAAGAAGTCAGTGGGGCCACTTTTGAAGTCGATCCGTGCGCCGCCCGTGGTCGCCACAACACCGCCCCAGGCTGGGCCGCGGACCGACGCGGTGGACGCGCCGGGATCGTACAACCCGGAGTACGAGAGCTGCGTATCCTTCACCGGCTCACGACTTCCGTACAGCGATACATGGCCGCCCAGCGTATTCCATCGGAGGCGTCCCGTGATGTTATGCACCAGAAACTGGTAAGGTGTGTAGCCAACCGCAAGCCCGATATTCTTCGTCGTCAACTGGAGTTCACCGCCGATGCCGTTGGAGAACTGCTGCGGTGGCAGGCTCGATGCATTAGCCGGCAATGTCCCCAGGTAGGGCAGATGATTGCTGCTGAATCCGGCATTGTTGAGCACGCCTGAGTTCAGAAACACGGGCTGAGCGATGACCGTCGCCCGCGCCTGCCTGGCGATTGTTGCCGACGCTTCCACCGGCGATTCGAAATCATACAAGCGGTCAAGTCCAGCCGTGCCGCTGCGATACCGTCCGATTCCGGTCGCGCCCAGCCATCCGCTGTACGATGCTTCCAGCGACGCAAGCTCGCTTTCCGCCTGCTGGCGCTGCGTCATCGGGATGGGCGCCTGGCTCTCGAAAAAACCGCCGAGCGGCGGCAGATTGCGGGCCCTCAGTTCGGCGTCGGTTGGCGGCGGCGCGAGGGGATAGACAGGAAGAACAGGCGGCGCAGCTTCAGGCGGTGGCGGAATGACCGGCGGTGTTGTTGCAACATCCGAGGGAGGCTGCTCGACCGTCATCGGCTGCGTGAGGGGCACAGGAGACTTGGTGCCGGCGGGCGGCGTCCTTGGGCGAGTGCGTGAGATCGTCGTTTGCCCGGATGGTCTGGGCGGAGTGCCTGGCTGAGGATACTGCTGAGCGCCGGTGTCGGGCACCCGGCCCATCTGCCGCCCAGGCGGTGACGATGGCTGGGTTCCCTGGGCCGTGTACTCTGCGTTCTCGGCGGTCCCCGTGATCGTCTGCTCGGGTGGCGGATGGCTCTGCCCGGTTCTGGCTGAAGCTTCCTCCTGCAGCCGGCGAATGCGAGCCGCTCGAGCCGCAGTTACTTCATCATGAGAGGCGGCCGCTTGATTGGCGCGAGCGCTCTGCGAATAGCGTGCCGTCGGCAATACGTCGGTGACGTCAGTCTGCGCACGTACCGGGCGCGGTGAATTGTCGCCCAACTGCACAGCTACCGCGGATGAGTTCGCCGAGGCCGGTGGAGGCGGCGCCACATATGCGACATACGGGCTGTAAACTTCTTCACCGGCACGAACGGGCGCACTCGCAGCCGCCTGGTGAGTTGCCGGTCCAGGCTGGCTAAGGGCGCCATTCGCCGCGCTCTGCACCGTCCCCTGAACCTCGGCCCGGCTTGAGGCCGGACTGGTCGCCGCAGTCGCGGCAGGGGTGGAGGCTGTCGAGTTTTCGGGCGCGACAACCTCTGGCCCGGGGTTGGTCATGTAGGGTGGCACAAGCCGCGTCGAGCCGTCATAGGGAGGCAGCGGAACCTGACGGTCGTAGCTCGGCAGATATGGCCCAGGGTTGGGGATCACGGGGGTCGTGTCGGTGTTTTCCGGTGCCAGCAAGCCGGAAAGGGCCTGCGGTCTGTCCACGCTGGGCAGACTGCTTGGTGTAGAAGGAGCGGGCAGTCCAAGGTCGCCGGCGAACTTTGAGGCTGGACTTGCCGGAGGCATCGCTTTCAGGGAAGCACTGTAGTACTTGATTGCCTTGGCGGTGTCTCCGCGGGCCTGCTCAAACCGCGCAGCGAGAATCAGGATCTGCGGATCAGCCGGATATTCAGCAAGGGCGTAGCGCAGCCACACCTCAGCATCTTTGTTATCGCCACCGGCGAGCGCCGCACCCACCGAAGCCTCATAATCCGGCACGCTTGCGGTGGACATATTCTGCGACTTATAGAGCAACACAGCCTGGTGCGGCTGCCCGGCCTGCGCGTATCCGATGGCAAGCGCCTTGACCGCGGCTGGATTGTCAGGAAACGAGCGCTCCGCGGCGTTCAAAATTGCCAATGCGCGCCGCGGGTTCCCAGCCGCCGCAGCCTGGTTTGCACGTCGCGCCGCCCAGTTTGTCCAGATCGTCTGCACCGTCCGCCGCTGCTCATCGCTCAGGTCCGAGCGACCGCCAAGGCTCATCAGTTCGTGATACAGACCTGCGTCATCCATCCCGTTGTAGAGAAGCCAGGCATTCTGAATCTCAAGGTTCGCAGGCGGAGCGCTGCGCTGAGCGGCATAGCCTTGCTCAACGCGGCCTAAGAACTGAGTGGCCTCGCGGGACCGCCCAAGAGATCCATACACTGCGGCCATCGTCTCCAGATAATTCGGATTACTTTCCAGCTGGGTGCGCACTCCCGCGGGAATCAGCTGGAGTTGCTCGGCTGCCTCTTTGTCATGACCGGTGACATGCAGCGCAGAAAGCAGGCCGGCCCACGCGTCGACACGGTCGGGATGATCCCGGAGTATTTTCTGATACATCGGATACGCGAGTTGGGGACTGCCCTTTTCAGCGTAGACGCCAGCAAGCTGCACCTCGATTGCCGGCGATGGCTTTAGTCCGGCGTTCGCCTGCTCCGTGATCGCCTTCTGCAGCAGTTCCTGAGCGGCATCCAGCTTCTTCAGTGCCTGGTTGACTGACGCCACACTTACCGCGAAGCTGCTGTCATGCATGGCCGAGGCAAAGCTGGCAGCAGGCATACTTTCCACCGTCTGCATCGCTTCAGGATCGTGTCCCAGTGCATGCTGGACCCTCACCAGACCCTGCCACGCTCCGATGTTAGCCGGATTGTCTGCCACCAACTGCTTGTAAATCGCAGCGGCTTGATCCAGATGATTCGCTAAAACCAGCATCCCGGCGAGTTGACCCTGTATGTCGGCTTTCAAATCCTTTGGAGCTGTGGGGAACTTCTGCTTTAGCGCGCTCTCGAGCGTGGCCTGCGCCTCTGTGCCACGGCCAACCGCACTGTACGCCGAAGCAAGCGACTGCAGAAAGACAGGGTCGGTCATCAGCTGGGAGAGCTGCACGGCAGGAATACGCTTCACCGTAGCCAAAGCCAGCGCCGGATTGCCCCCCTGAAACTGTGACGTGAAAAGTCCGCGCCAGGCTTCAGTTGAAGCCGGCTGCGCTGCCACCGCACGCTCGAAGAGCCGTATCGCTGGTGCCGGCTGCTGGGCCTTGAGAAGCGTGCCGCCAAGGCCTTCGAGTGCTTCCGGACTGCTTGGACGAAGATCCAAAGCGGAGCGGTATAGCTTCTCCGCAGTAGTCAGATCGTTCGAGTTCAGCGCGGCTTCACCTTCGCCCATGATGAACCAGAAACGCGAGGTGTCCAGCGCCGCGATCACTCCCTTGTCTTCAGAATCCCCGTGCTTCGCCCGTTCGAGGAAACTGATCGCTCCCAGGAAGTTCCCTTGCTGCATGCGTACGTATCCCATTCCCGCCAGCGCTTTTGGGTCGTTGGGATTACTGGCGAGGATTGCCTTGAAACGTGTCTCCGCTTCCGGGATGCGGTTGCCATTCAGCGCTTGATAGGCCGCGACCTCCGCTGTTCCACGGGCGCGGTTAGAGGGCCCATCATCGGCAGTTTGCGGGGGCGGCACGAAGGGCACCGTCGCCTGCGATGGCGTTGAACCCTGCGCAACTGTTGCGGCTGGCGAAGCCGGGGAAGCCGGCAGAGTTATGGGAGCCGCAGATGTGCTGGGTGGCTTTTGTTCCGCCACCTCCGGATTGGGTTTAGAAGCCGATGCCGGCGGTGCAGGGAGTGGAGATACCACAGCGGTCGCAGGCTGGCTCACAGGAGGTGAAGCAGGTGCGGCGGAAGGCGGAATCGCCGAAGTTGAAGCTGCGCGAGCATTGCCGCCAGCAGACTTCGCTGCGACCTGAGACGTTTGAAATACCACGGCAAGCTGGGCGTCCTGGTGCGTGGCGAGGTAGGCTCGAATCTGCGGCGCAACCTCCGGGTTCGCCGCATCCCAAAGCAGCGACTGACGGAGCCCCTGCGCTGCCTTGGGGTCCAGGGGAAACTTGGAGAGATACGTGCGGCCCTCCTCGCGCGTCGCTGGATCGTATGTCAGGACGCGCCCCAAAGAGATCTGGTACCGCGAATCGGACGGATACTTCTCCACGAGCGCACGCAGGCCCTTGACCGCCTGAGGGCGGCCGCCCTCAACCGCCGACTCTGTCTCGTAGAACGCCACAGCCCAGTCGCCGGGCGGCGGACGATTGCCGAATGCCTGGCGGTAGATCGCCAAAGCCTGAGCGTATTTCCCTGCATCGCTCAGTTTGGCTGCTTCCTTCAACCTGGCCTTCTGGATACTTGAAGGTTCGGCGCCTTCCACACGCGCAATGTTTGGGTCGTTGGGACTGATCGCCCGCAGCCGTTCAAGGTAGCTGCCGGCAAGCTTGCTATCGCCATCGAGCTTGGCCGCCCGGGCCAGATTGCCGAGCGCCTCTGAGTTCCTCGGCTCCGCGAGCAGGATCTGCTGCCAGACCTGGACCGCAAGGTCCAGCCGTCCCCGCGCTTCAAGATCCTGGGCCTTTTTAAGAAGCGTCTGAGTCGCGGATTGCCGTCCCTGAGACGCAGGGGGCTGAGCTGCCAGTGTGCCCGAAGCAGGGCCAAAAGCGATACCGGCAAGCAAGATTGCACGCACGCATAGCCGGATTACAAGCGGTTTCATCATCTTCGTTGTCAGAGCGCCGCCCGATGCCGAATGGAACCAAGTTTGACACTACGGCTGTACCAGCAGACTAACGCTTTTAGTAGCGCGCCGCACCGTTGTTTTCCACCGCAAACGCAACAAGCTGAGGATAACTAGGAACATTTGCAAATATTTTTGGCTTTGGTTCTCAGGAAAAGACTTATGGGTACCCTAGACGCTTGCCCGAGATTGATTTCGAGGTGGAAGCGCTGGATCGAGCAGGAGGAAGCGCAGAGTGGTCATCAGTTACGGAGCCCTTTACAGAACAGGACAGCCGCGGTTCGAGCCCAGCCGCGAAAGCTATTCCTCACCACCCAGTCGCCTCCGGGCATGCCGCCGCAGAATCGCCTGGATCAATCCAGCCATCAGAAAGCAGAGGAGCACTGTGCCAGCCGCAATCAGCCACGGGGCGTCCTGGAACATATTCGTCAGCCGGGTGAAGGCCGAGATCTGGCCAACCCGGTAAGCATCTCTACCAATTCTGAACGAGGCAAACTGCTCTCCGCGCAGCACACTGACCGACTGGGAGACGGAGGACGACTGAGAGTGATCCAGCAGCGCTGAAACGAACACCGGTACCGCTGCCGCATCGCGCACGATCACCAGTACCACAGACCGGTTCGACCGCGTGGGCCATTCGATGCCTTCAATCAGAGCATCGGGCAAACCGCCCTCGGTCTCCATTTGGCCGGACTGCTGATGCCCAGTCCATCGCCTCCACCAGGTGGTGCGGTCGAAAAAAACCTGTGTATCGTGCGCGATCAGCCGGTTGTCACCAACCTGCACCGGCAGCGATCCAGCAAGGGCTGCTACCGCAGGCTGATCATCCGCTGTGCCCAGAACCAGGTAGTCCAGCTTTCCGTCGGAGACCATGCCGGCCGGATTGGTCACGGTGACGTGCAGCGCCGGGTATCCTGTCTGAGCTCCAAAGTGGCCCATCAGCGCAAGAAACATCTCGACCACCCGGGCTGAAGGTTGATCGGGAAGGATGACCGCTGTCTCGGAAAGGTCGGCCTTACGGGTGAACGGATAGCCCGCGTTCGCGAACAATTCCAAATTCGGCAGCGTCGTCGAATGGGGAATGTCCGAGATATCGAGATGCGAATCCTTCAGAATTACCCCCTGCAGATTCGTCACCGCATCGGGACACGCTCCTTTGTTTGCCGGCAGGAAGACAAACTTGAACGTCATCGTGTTGGAGAATGGACGCAGGTCAACGACCGGAATCGGCACCACCGTTTCCAGGACGGTAGAAGCGCTGTCCGTATGCGGCAAGGGTGTGGAGCTGACAAACGCGCCATTCACGTAGACCTGCAGGGTGCTTCCGTTCCCCAGCGGAACTCCGTTGTAACGGTAGTTCAAGTGGAACGCCAGGTTATTCCTCTCGGCAAAATCCAGGTCGGGGGGTAACCGCAGGTACACTCGGGCGGGTTCAGAGCCGTTGCCCTGGAGGTTGTCGGCCTCGACAATCTGTCCATTGTCAGACTGGGCATTCAGCCAACGCGGGGCGTCATCCGGATGCCGCGCAGAGGGCAATGCCAGGTTCCGAATGGTCACCTGCGGTCCTTGCCATGTGTCTGTTTGCAGCGGGAGAGCCGTCGCCGCGGTCAGCGTTTCCTCCGAACTAACTCCGGTCACAATCAGCAACTTGGAATATGCGTCCGACGGATTGGTCGCCATGGCCACAGTCGGGCCCGAAATTGCACTCAGCCCAAGCGACGCCGGAATCCGCGATGGGTCCTCGGCGATGACGATGGCGTTGCCTTCGGGGATCACTCCGAGCGACACCGAAAACCGCACAGGATGCGACTCGTTAAGCACTCCGAGCCATGATGCAATCACTCCAGCAGCCTGCAAGGCTTTCGCTGAGGGCGACGACAGGAAGACGACCGAAATCATCGGGTGCAGGTTTGTGCCCTTGTCGAAAAATGGGACCGGAAGCATTTTGAGATCGTTCGACAGCGGCAGCAACTCGCCCGCCAACTGAACTGACGTCGTGCCATCCACCTCGGCCCACAACGTCGAATTCGACGGGTCTTCGCATTGCTGCGTGTAATGCGCGATCAACTGAAACGTGAGCTGGTTGTCGTGAACCAGCATGTCCGCCGGTAGATCGACCATAGACTGGATAAGCCCAGTATCGTCGGACGGACTGGGCGACGGCTGCACAGCAATGGTCGACACCAGCATCCCGTTCAGGCTTAGCTTGAGTTGGCTGATCCCCGCAATCAAGCCGGGCGAGAAGTGATACCGGAGCCGAATCGCGGCCGTCTTCACCACTTCATTCCCGGGCACCGAGAAAGATAGCGACTTGGACGCGTCGACGCCGCGCAGTTTGATCGCGCCCCGCACGCCCTGGTCGGCCAACGTGAATGTTTTGTCGAATTGACCCGCAATGGGCTGGCCGGTTCTCGGCAGCTGGACCAGAGACGCCTTCCCCAGCGTCGGTCCGGGCTGTGCTCCACATGCAGTTCGAGCCACGACCCCCACGCCCAACGCCAGCAGGATAATCGGAATTACGGAAGTTGCAAGAGGCCCTTTTGCCGCGGCCTTCCGGCCTCGCGCACCGGTCAGCGTTTGAGCGAAGCTACGCAACGACAAGCGCAGAATCCGGCTCATGCTGCGCACGGGATGGTCCGCCTCCGTCGCCTTTCCCTGTCCCAGCCACGCATCGGCGCGCGAGTACAGAATCAGGGTTAGCGCTTCATCCTCCAAGAGACTCAGGGAATCGAACTGAGCGCGCAATTCGCTTCCGTCCATCCCAACGACTCGGGCCGGCAGAGTCGCAGAACCATCCAGCACCGGAAAGACGAACTTGATTGCGTCCCCTATCTCGGCCTTCACCGCCTGGTTCATCCGGGTGCGAACGCCTCCGCTCGAAAGGTCGGAGGTCATTCCCTGGATCATCGATCCGTCGGCGAGAATCACGTCGGATGGCACCGCCAGCGCCACTCTGGGGGACCGCCGCCGTTGCTGACTCTCCCACGCGACCGCAGTAGCAACTCCAAGAACCGCAAGGTTGAACAGCGTCCACATCACGTTGATCCAAACGGCTCCTGCATGGCCGCCATCATGGATACTCGCCGGCCAGTTCACAAGGCTGAGTCAGTCAGGGAC
>JALYIG010000118.1 GCA_030775885.1 Acidobacteriota bacterium
CGAACACGATGAGCAGAAGCACGCATGAATAACCGAGACAGGCCAAAAGCAAACGCCCTGCGAAGGAATTGTTCAAATCAGTAGCCGGCTGCCTTTCCGAATTTGTGGCGCTGGTCGTGGCCGCCGAGCAGCGTGTGCATCTTCGGATCGATGTAGATCATCTCGCTGTCGCCCCAGACGCCGGGGTTGTGCTCGTCGGCTTCATTCTCGCGAGTGATGGTGTAACCCTGCTCCCTCAGCCTGGCAACGACGTCGAGGGGAAAGGCTTTCTCGACCTGCAGGATGTCGGGCAGGTACTGATGATGGAAGCGCGGCGCATCGGCTGCCTGCTGCACGTTCAGTCCGTTGTCCAGAATGCTGACGATGTCGTTGGCGACCGTAGTGATGATGGTCGGGCCGCCGGGCGAGCCGAGCACCAGCAGCGGCTTGCCGGGCTTGCGCTGGAGGCCCGGGCCAGGCGGACACGTCTGCGGTCCGACGACAATGGTCGGTGTCATCGCCGAGAGCGGACGCTTGCCCGGAGCGATTGCGTTGTTCGGCCCCTGGATCAGACCGAAGCCGTTGGGCGCGCCCATCTTGGAGGCGAAGTCGTCCATCTCGTCGTTCATCAGGAACCCTAGACCCGCTACGGTCACGCCCGATCCGAAGCCGAAGTTGAGCGTGTAGGTGCTGGAGACAGCGTTGCCTTCCGCGTCGACCACGGAGAAGTGAGTCGTCTGAGGCGACTCGTGCGCGGGCGGGATAGGCGGCGGCGGAGGCAGGAAGCCGATCGGGCGTTTTAGCGTGGCCGATGGGGTTGGGGCAATCGGCCCGATGGTCTTGCGCCAGGCCGCAGCGTAGGCAGGCGCAGCCATCTGCTGGATTGGCATCGAGACGAAGTCAGGGTCGCCGAGGTAGTCGGTGCGATCCATGAACGCGCGGCGGAAGGCCTCGGTAAGAATGTGGACCTGCGGCGCGGAGCGGTCGCCGCCCAGTGTCGGCAGGTTATAGCCGGAGAGAATGTTCAGAATCTCAAGCAGCACGATGCCGCCGGAGGACGGCGGAGGCGCGGTGATAATGCTGTAGCCGTGGTAGAAGCCGGTCAGCGGCTCGCGGTCCTTTACCTCGTAGGCGGCAAGATCGGCGGCGGTGATCAGGCCTCCGCCTGCCTGCTCAAACGTAGCGATCTGCTGCGCCATCGCGCCTTTGTAGAACTCGCTGGGATCCTTCGCGATGCGGCG
Source organism: Acidobacteriota bacterium (assembly GCA_030775885.1). GTDB lineage: Bacteria > Acidobacteriota > Terriglobia > Terriglobales > Acidobacteriaceae > Edaphobacter. The sequence goes on from JALYIG010000118.1 coordinate 1,221, forward strand.
CAGCGTGGCTGCGAGCATTGGCTGCTGAAACGTATCACCTGTCTTGTAGAACTGGCCGTTGCGTTGGAAGATCTCAGCCGAGGTGGGGAAGCGGCCGAGCTTGGCCGACTGGAGGGCGGCTGCCTCGTCAGCAGTGAGCACGAAGCCCTGCGTGGCGAGACGAATTGCCGGCGCCATGTCCTGCGCCAGCGTGAGTTTGCCGAAATGCTTCTGCGCATAGCAAAGTCCGGCGACGGTCCCTGGAACACCGGACGCCTTATAGCCGGTGATAGACATTCCGGGGACGACGTTTCGCTTCGCGTCGAGGTACATGTCGGCGGAGGCGGCTGCCGGAGCCTTCTCGCGGTAGTCGAGGAAGTGGGTCTCGCCGGTCTTGGTGCGGATCAGCATAAAGCCGCCGCCGCCAATGTTTCCCGCCGCCGGATAGACGACCGCCAGCGCGAAGCCGGTAGCGACCGCAGCGTCGACCGCGTTGCCGCCTGCCTTGAGGATCTCGACGCCGGCGTCCGAGGCGTCGTGATGGATGGAGACCACCATGGCGTGCTGCGCGGGCGTAGGCGGCGGACTGACGATGGTGTATGGATTGGCCGCGGTTGAGGTCTGGGCAAGACCTGACGTCGAGAGTGCGAGGACGAGGATAAGGGCGCGCATGAGTCTCCTGTGAAGACAGAATACGGGTTGCCGGAAGAAAAAATGAACGGTTTGCACACAACGGTGGTCTTAGAGAGTGAGAGGTTGAACGAGATGGGTCTACCGGTTCACACGATGACGCGGGATGGTGGGGGCAGGCTAGTGGAGTTTCCGCGTCAGTTTGAAGACGAGGAGTCGGCTGCGGATGCGCCGGGTGGAGAGGATCGGGTGGACGCCGACCAGCGGGACCGGCGGTTTGCGGAGATGGCGGAGCGGAATGCGCGGCTGATGTTTCGCGTGGCGCATGGGCTTCTGCGTACCGTCCAGGATGCGGAGGACGCGGTGCAGGAAGCTCTGCTCAAGCTCTACCGCACCGATGGATGGCTGCGCATGGAGGACGAGAAGGCGTTTCTGGCGCGGACCGTGTGGCGGGCTGGCCTGGATGTGGTGGCGCGGCGGCCGCGAGGAACCGAGGGGCTGGACGATAAGGCTGGGCGCGAGTTTGCCGCGGAGGGCGAGTCCGCCGAGCAGAGCATGGTGGGCCACGACGAGCGGGCTCTTCTGTGGCGGCTGATCGAGACGCTGCCGGAGCAGTTGCGGCAGCCGCTGGTGCTGGGCGCAATTGAGGAGATGACGTCGCGCGAGGTGGCGATTGCGATGGGGATTCCCGAGGGCACGGTGCGGACGCGCTCCATGCGGGCACGGGCGGAGTTGAAGCGAAGGTTTGAGGCGATGCGGAAGAGTTCAAGACGAAGCGCAGGTGGATGAAACCTTTGAGTAGCAGGGGTGAGCCGGATGTATCGGGGTCCTTCGACTCCGCTCCGCTTCGCTCAGGATGACGACGAAATATCTGTTGAGATCTGGAGGCTGGTATGACGAGCGAGACGCATGCGATGGATGAATTCGATGTGCTTCTGAACGATGTGCTGCGGACGGTGGCAAATCCGGAGCTTCCGGAGCGGACGCAGGCGCATGTGCAGACGCGGGTTTGGGTGCGGGAGATGAAACGGCCACATGCGGCGGTTGTGTTTGCTCCGGAAGTGTTTCTGGATTTCGAGCGGCGGATGCATCCGAAGCGGGATGCGAAGTCGACGACCGCGGCGATGCTGCTGCATGCGGCAGCGATTGCGCTGCTCTTCTGGGGCGTGAGCAGCCATGTACACACTCTGAATCTGCAGAAGCAGTTGGAGCTGACCAAGCTTGAGGCTCCCCCGCCGATGGCTCCGCTGAAGGAGACGATGGGTGGCGGAGGCGGGCAGCGCGGACCGGCTCCAGTGAGCAAGGGCCAGTTGCCGAAGTTTGCAGCGACACAGATTACCCCGCCCAAGGCTCCTCCGATGGACCAGCCGAAGATCAGAATGCCGGATGCGACGATCGAGGTACAGACCAACCTCAAGATGGCGAATAACAACATGCCGAACCTGGGCATGCCGAATTCGCCGCTGATTGGAAACTCCATGGGGAACGGGCTGGGTTCGGGGATTGGATCGGGCAGCGGCTCCGGGCTTGGGCCGGGCTCGGGTGGGAATTACGGCGGCGGTCTACGGAAGATTGGGGGCGGTGTGTCGTCGCCGGTGGTGATCTACAAGGTCGAGCCTGAGTTCAGCGAGGAGGCGCGCAAGGCGAAGTTCATGGGCAACGTGCTGGTGAACCTGATCGTGGATGCGAAGGGTATGCCGCAGAACGTGCACGTGTTGCGGGGAGTGGGGATGGGGCTCGACGACAAAGCGATGGCGGCGGTAAAGCAGTACCGGTTCAAGCCGGCGATGGAGGGCGGCAAGCCGGTGCCGGTCGAGCTGAATGTTGAGGTTGACTTCCAGATCTTCTGAATACTGTCCTGCCGGACGGGCGCCCTGACGCCGGGCCGGCGGTACTGCGTACGACGGAAGCATCGCGCGCTCCTCCCGTTGGTCGGGCACGTCTTCCTGCTTGCGACCAGCGGGAGCACTACGCCCAGCCCAATACCCCACGAAGTGGTGCCAGCGCGGGCATCAAGGCGCCCGTCCGGCAGGACAGTTCTTAGACAGGTTGTATGACTGCAAAGCGGGCAGGGCAGGTGGTATTGTGTTCGACATGAGAACAACTTTGATGTGCGCTGTTGTGCTGCTCTCGTCGGCTACGTATTGTGGCGCCGGAGTGGATGTGGCGTCGCTGACCAACGATCAGGCGGCAGGCGGGTTGAAGGAAGCGCTGACCCGCGGGATTACCACCTCGGTTGCGGAGACGGGCAAGCCGGGCGGTTTCGAGGGAAATCCGCTGATCAAGATCGTGATGCCGGAGAAGCTGCGCACGGTGGAGAAGGGCCTGCGCGCGGTCGGTATGGGTTCGCAGGTCGACGGATTCGAGCACAGCATGAACGCGGCGGCGGAAGAGGCTGCGCCACGAGCGAAGGCGATCTTTATGGATGCTCTGAAGGCGATGACGATTGAAGACGCAAAGCAGATCGTGCTCGGCGGCAATACGTCAGGCACAAAGTTCTTCAAGGAAAAGACCACCGCGCAAGTTTCCGAGGCTTTCCGGCCAGTGATCGAGAAGGCTATGGCGCACACGGGGGTGCAAGAAAAGTTTGGCGCGCTGATGGGCTCGGCGCCGAAGCTGCCTTTTGGCAAGACGCCGTCGGTGGACATCAACGGCTATGTGCTGGAGAAGAGCGTGGATGGGATGTTCACGATGATGGGGGAAGAGGAGAAGAAGATCCGGACGAACCCCGCGTCGCAGGTGACCCCGCTGCTGAAGATGGTGTTTGGGCGGTAGAGATTGCTCGCGAGATCAAGCGTCGAGTGCTCCCGCCCATCATCTTGGTGAGCCAAAGAAGTGAGTCACTGGCGAATTGCCGTCACTTGCCCAAATATCTTTATTGGTTGACATCACCTCATCGTGGACTAGCATAGGCCTCGCAACGTATGCGTCAGTCAACGACTGATTCAAATGAGTGAGCGCTTTTTCTAGAGATGAGCTGTCTTCCTATGTACGACCGTCGATTTCTACGCAGTTCTGCTAGTTTTGCAATCCTTTTGCTGATAGCCAGCTGTCTCACAGCCTGCAGTGGGAACAGGATAATCGCAGCAGCGGTTGGTCCTCGATTTGTCAGCTCGCCAGGTACACAAGCGGTCGAGGGGTCGAATTACAGCTACCAAGTCATGGTAGACGGGACTGCGGTGACGCTCTCCTTGACCAGAGCACCAATCGGCGCGACGCTCAGCGGAAATACGATTTCGTGGACACCCACGGCGGGACAATCCCGGGCTCCGAACAGCTTCACCGTGACTGCGACTGCGCCAGACGGCGGATCGGCGACACAGACCTGGGCAGTGACCCCATCCGGTACCATCCGCATCAGCTGGATCGATACCTTGTGGAATGAAAGCGGCTCAACAACTAAGGCCTTCGACTGGAGCCTCGAAAGCCGTGACATTGCAGCACTTGTGCCGCAGCCGGATGGCTCTTTCCAGTCACTCTCCGGAAGCGTTGGCGCGAGTGGAGAGTTCGAAATTCCCAACGTACCCGCCGGGTATTACTGGTTGAGGATTGGACCGCGCGATACGTACTGGACGAACAGCAGCATCTTCGACATGGGCCACGACATTTTTGTCCCGGTTTCCAAATTCACTTCTCCGACCACCTCTACGACGTCCATCACCTTCAATTTCACATCCTTAGAGGCGACGCCCGCAATTGGTCTGTTGCAGTTCGATACTCCTGAATCAGGCGCGCTGCAGTATAGGGCTTCAATAAATGCAGGTTCCACCACATCGCTCGGAGGGGCTGGGATCGGCAGCAACCTTGATTTTTCGGTGATCAAGAATGGGTTCGTCAGGCAGTATGAAGCGGCCTTATTTGGGCCCGTAAACGGATATGTACTAGGCCCTGAGCTCACGCTGTCGAATCTGTCCTTGACGGCCGGTGGATCCAATACGATCAGTGGAGCGTTGAATCCCACGGTTCCGGCATCGATTCACCTCAGTTTCCAGGGTTCCGCGTGGATTCCCCTCTTCGACCATGTTGCCCCAACGACGCCTACTGCGACAGGAGGCGGATTTTACCTCTCGGTGCAGCCCTATATTGCCTCTGACGGTCCGAATGTATCGGCCTCAAATCCGATCAACCTCGTCTGGACGAAGGAATACAGCCCCAACATCCCAATTAGCCCAATCAGTCCAAACCCACCTTTGCTTTTCAGGACGGGTATCTGTTCGGCGAATCCGCCTCTTATCACCGACGTGGAAGCCGGGAGCGTGCAATACGGCGATCCATTCCCCGCCGCTTGGAGGCGTACTTTCCGCGTATGCCAGAACGCTTCGGTCGTTGTTCCGGTGCCCGGAACCAGCCAGACCCAGAGCATCAATCTGATCAATGATCAGACGACCGTATTGCCAACCGCGACAGTCAAACCGGTGCTTTCGGGCGTGTTGAACCCAAAGATCAACGGAGCCGACCTCTTCACGGCAAGCACGGTCAGCAGCACAGGGGTGACGCTCAGTTGGGATCCGCCCGCAATCGGCATAGCGTTCGGCTATAACGTGGCGATCATGACTCCAACTACCTTCCTGGGCGGCACTGCGAGTTACTCGTCTGTAGCCACGTTGAGCACAGCAAAGACCTCGATCACAATACCGCCCAACGTGCTTGCGCCCGGACGCACCTACTTATTTGTCATTACATCGCTGGCTGATGGAAAGGCCAATATGGAGACGAGCCCGCACCGATCCTGGCTTCCCGTTGCGAATGCTGACGTGATATCGGCACCGATAACGACAAACTAAAGCGACCGGAAAAGATGTCATCCGGCCTCAAACCTCTCAGTAGGTAGAATTGCAGCGATGGCTACGCGTGTTCGTTCGTTTTCGAAGATCAATTTGGGGCTGGCGATTGGGCCGGTGCGGGCGGATGGGTTTCATGGTCTGGTAACGCTGTACCAAACGCTGGCGCTGCATGATGTGGTTACGGTCGAGGCTAGGCTGCTTGAGCCGGAGAATGCGGAGTGGGATCATGACCGCGGGCCGAGTGGGCAGGACGAAGAAGAGACCAATACGGGGATTCTTCGCTCCGCTCAGAATGACAAGCTTGAGAGATCGGTAAGGATTACGCTGACTACGAATCATCCGGGGGTGCCGACAAACTCGCGCAATACAGCGTGGAAGATGGTGGAGCGGGCGCTGATCCGTATGGGGGTTGGGGCTGAGGTCAAGATACACATTCAGAAAGAGTTGCCGGTGCAAGGCGGGCTTGGGGCGGGGTCGGCGAATGCGGCGGCGGCGCTGATTGGGCTGGAGCGGGAACTGGGGTTCACGCTGTCGGAACTGGCGCGAATGGAACTTGCCGCTGAAGTTGGCTCGGATGTTCCGCTGTTTCTGCTGGGCGGGGCGGTGCTGGGGACGGAGCGCGGGGAGCGGGTGATGGAAATGCCGGACTTTCCGGCGACGTGGTGCGTGGTGGCGGTGCCGGAGGTGGGGGTGTCGACGCCCCGGGCCTTCCAGGAATGGGACGAGAGACATGGAAGGGAACAGGGAACAGAAAGCGGTGGATTGACTTCCGCCTCGCGACCCGATAGGCTGGAACAGTTGAGTCACGTTTACGCGACCGTTTTTGGGGCGCAGACGTCTGACACATCCGGTATCGTTCGTGGCCGCCAAGATTCTATCGACTCTGAGACAAAACAGGGTGGTTTAGAGGGTATAAGGTTCACCTCTGAGCAGGGCAGCGCACTGAACGGTCTGGCCGGGAACACTCTTCTCGCGCTTGTCCGCACCGGGATAGAAAACGACTTTGAACAAGTCGTCTTTCTTCAGTATCCCCTCCTGCGTGAAATCAAGCGTTTATTGATGGGTACACCGGCTGGCGAAGCGCCGATTGGGTTGTTTACCGATCCAGCTCGTCCGGATGACTTGAGAGGCAATGCCTTGTACGCGGCGCTCTCAGGTTCAGGTTCCGCATTGTTCGGCCTGTATAGGTTGGAAACAGATGCGCGGGCAGCTCAACAGCGTGTCCAGTCCTCTGGCTGCAAGGCAATCCTCACGGAAACCTTGCCAAGAGCGGAGTACTGGGTAAGGATGTTCGCAGAGTGATGCTCGTCGGGAGGGAACACCGATGACGTACTGGGCGATCGACTAACGGTAGGTCAACTGCCTTTGACGCAGTCAGTCCAGGTTCGAATCCTGGTCGCCCAGCCAAAAAGTCGACGCCGTCCGTACGACAGACGCGAACACAAGAAACTTAGGGTTCTTTTGCGGCAGCAATATGTCGCTAAAGTTAGACAGCTCGACGGATTTTGGATTTTGCAGAGACGCCGCAATGGGCGGGTATGTAGAGGTTCAGAAGCACGAAGTTTGAAAGAACTATAAGTCTTAGAAACTCGATATTGTCGATTTCTTTTTATTTCGCAGGGCGAAGTAGCAGCGCCGCAACAAGGCGTTGTAAGACGTAAAGCAGCAGGAGCTACCGAGGCAAACCAGCCTGGAGGGTTCGACGTGAGTAACCAAGACACGACTGCGGTTCTTTCCCCTATTTCAGGGCAGGCTGAGGAGGCGACAACAATCTCCCAGCCTGCACCAAAGCCTACCGCCGATAACACGGCGAAGGCAGCTGCGGAGCGGAAGCGCTCTCCGAGGCTGAATGAAGAGAAGCGCTTCAAGATTTTCTGCGGATCGGCGAATCGCGCACTCAGCGAGGAGATCTGCAAGTTCGTCGGAGTGAAGCTGGGCGAGTCAAAACTCCAGCGGTTCGCCGACGGCGAAGTTTACTTTCAGTTGCTCGAAAACGTGCGCGGCGTGGACGTGTTTGTGATCCAGCCAACCTGCCGGCCCGTGGACGAGCACCTGATGGAACTGCTGATCATGATCGACGCGCTGAAGCGCGCATCTGCCGGCAGGATTACGGTTGTAATGCCGTACTACGGCTACGCGAGGCAGGACCGCAAGGACCGTCCGCGCGTGGCGATTACGGCAAAGCTGGTGGCTGATCTGCTGAGCACTGCCGGTGCAAACCGGGCCCTGCTGGTCGATCTGCACGCAGCTCAGATTCAAGGGTTCTTCAACATCCCGGTGGATCATTTGTTTGCCAGCCCGGTGCTGGTGGGCTACTTCCGGGATCTGAACCTGCCCAACCTGACGGTGGTTTCACCGGATGCGGGCGGCGTGGAACGGGCGAGATTTTTCGCCAAGAAGCTGGAAGTTCCGTTGGCTATCGTCGACAAGCGGCGGACCGACATGAACGTAGCCGAGGTGATGAGCGTGATCGGGGATGTGGAAGGCCGCACGTGCCTCATCCTGGACGACATCATCGATACCGCCGGAACGCTGGTGGGCACGGTAGAGGCCCTGTACGACAAGGGCGCGAAGAAGGTTTACGCATGCGCGTCGCATCCGGTGCTTTCGGGCCCGGCGGTGGAGCGG
>JALYIG010000119.1 GCA_030775885.1 Acidobacteriota bacterium
TAAGCTTTTCATTGCTGAGTCATCGACCCACACTGCGTTATTACTTCATTCCGGTCTTCGTAGGCGGCTTTTCGGCCTTCGCCTTCTTCCCTATTGCTTGGCTGCCGGGCGATGTGGTTGCCTTTTGAGCCTCGTCCTGCTTGCCTCGATCCTCACCGTTGATCTTGCCGTTGACATCCTCAACCGAGAGACCTTTGCCGCCATTCATTGGAGACTCGACCAGCTTGAGGCCATGTGCGGCGGTCCAGGGGCCGCGCATATCAGTGTCACCCTCCGCACCGTCCCCGGTAGAGCCGTTGAAGTATTCATCTACGATGCCAGGGGTCGGCTTCAACATCCCAGTAGAAAAGGGTTGCTTCTCAAGGCTTTCAAGAGCGGCTGAGAAAGCCTTCATGTGGGTGATCTCGCGAGTCATCAGAAATTGAAGAGTGTCGATGGTCCCGAGATCGTCGGTTCTATTGGGTAGATGGCTGTCGCCTACCCAATCAAGCAGTCAAGCGTAGCTCGAGCGCTGTCAGAAGTCTGTCGCTTCTTTTCAATCAAAAACTGCGGGACGCGCTAAGAATGATGGCGTAATCGGCGAACGCTGCATCGCCGTGTTTATGATTGGCGAGGTCGGTTACGCTGGCTCGCCGGTTCCGTTGTACCGACCAGGGTGCATTCAGGGCGAACATGTTGCGGCCTCGCTCGTACTGCAGACCTGGATCGATGGAGATGATGTATCCGGGGCGGCGGAAACCGTCGCTCTTACCGAACGCGTCGCGAACCGGGATGCCCTCCATGCGGCCGCCGAAACTGGCAGCAAGGCCGCGAAGATGTGGGACATGCCGCGAGAGTCCGCCGCGGAAGAGATATTGATCGGTGGCGGACATAACGCTTTCTCCGGTGCCGCCGCGGAAGGTGGGCACACCGTTCGTATCTTCAGGATTGAAGAGCCATGTACCTTGGAAATATCCGATGGTGTGGAAATAGGTCTGCTTATAGGCTTGCGTGCCCAGCGTGAATCCCCAAGTCCCGTCTCCGGGTTGCAAAGACTGGTCGACTACCACCTTTTCGACGGTCCCGTTGGAGAGCGTTCCCGTGCCCATGCCGTTGCTGAGCCCCGTCGGCAGTTTCAGACCCACGCTGAATGCAACGTTTCGACCATTTTCCGCGGGCGGACGCAGCACCCACGCCTGTACGCCAACCACGATATCGCCGATCCCTGCGATGTCATAGATGCCGAACGGCGGATACTTCTGATTGCGCGATCCCTGAAGCACGGGGATGACAACGTTGGCTGACCATCGCGGCGTGAGCGCCGTTTCAACGGTGATGTCGTAGATGTTCTGGTGGTTCTTGATCTGATTGCCGAGCACAGCCCGTTGCGTCTGCTCCTGCTCCCCGATAAAGTGGCGGAAGGAACTGAAGGAGCGCCAGTCCACCTCGACCGCAATTGGGTGCTTGCGAAACAGTTGACCATCCGAGGGGCCACCGTCGGTCAGGCAACCCAGCATGGTGCTGCTGGAGTGAAAGGCAACGCATCCCTGAGCAAATGCTGCTGTCGAAAAATCCAGGGCGGCCGTAAGCGACACGATGGCGAGCAGGACGGGCATGAGGAGCAGTCTTCGCATAAGGTAGGGCATATAGTAGGCAGCTTGGTTGACTACAGGCAATCCATCAGTGGGCGTATTTAATTCTCATCCCTTGGATGGATAGCCGTTGCAGTTTCAAGCAATCTATAGTTGACCGGTTAGTTGCCAGCATTACCACACCGACACACTGAGGTTAGCCAGAATGAAGCTGAGAGTGAGTGCGCGGGCAATCGCCGCTGTCCTTGGGATAATGACTGCTGGCGCGGGATGGGATTCGCAGCAGAAGGCGAACACCACCGACAGCGCGCCGCAATTTCGCAGCTTGGATGGCCATTCTCACTCGCTGGCGGAGCTGAAAGGTCACGTGGCGGTCGTGAACTTCTGGGCCACCTGGTGCGGGCCTTGCCGGGAAGAGATGCCGCGGCTGCAGCGTCTGGCGGATGAGTACACACCGAAGGGAGTGACCTTCGTTGCGCTGTCGCTGGACGACTCCGAGACGCAGAAGAAGATCGAACAGGTGGTGGCGAAGCGAGGATTCAAAATTCCGGTTTGGACGGGCGCGACCGAACAGACCTTCAAAGAGCTTGAGCTTGGTGTACTTGTTCCCACGACGCTGATGCTCGATCAGAAAGGCGACGTTTTCGGAAAGATCGAGGGGGAAGCACGCAACAAGGATATACGGTCCCGTCTAGACTGGGTGTTAAACGGCAGGCAGGGTAAGCAGCCAAAGGTTGTGCAGAAGAATGATTGGTGAGGTCGGCGGCGGCAGGGTGCTCCGGTAGGATGAAGCCACGAATGATACATGCCCTTCCATGCTTCAAGTCCATGCTCTCCATGTGGCTCATGGTGACCCCTTTCGTGTGCAGGCCGGCAAGGGCACTTGATCCGGCGACAGTCCTGGCCCGCTATACGAAGCAAACCTGGAGCACGGAGAACGGGCTGCCGCAGGACTCAGTCCACGCGATGCTCCAGACATCCGATGGGTATTTCTGGCTGGCAACGGAGGGCGGTCTGGCGCGTTTTGACGGGTACCAGTTCCGGGTATTTGACCGTGAAAGTACGCCCCAATTGCCCGCCAATGACATTCGTTGTTTGCTGGAAGACCGATCAGGTGGGTTGTGGATCGGAACTGCATCGGGGTTGGCGCGGCTGAAGAATGGCGTCATGCGGAACTTTATCAGCGGAGACGGCATTGCCCCGAACGCCGTTCGATCGCTGCTGGAGACAGCAGATGGCACTCTCTGGGTGCTCACCGTAAACGGGCTTGCGGAGGCGCCGATCGAGGGGGACTCTGGGGCTCAAGTCAACTTTCGAACAGTTTTCTCGCGGGATGGTCCCTTGAGCGAAAGCGTACACGCCATCGCCGCTGCCAGTGGGGGGGGCATTTGGTTGGGAACCGCGAAAGGTTTGAACAGGGTAGCGCAGACAGGTGTTGAACCTGGTCCGGAGGGAACGGTCGGGTTCTCGGTAGATGCGCTTACGAACGGCAGTGGCGATACCGTTTTTTTTGATTCACCCAGAGGATTGATGCAACTCTCGGGCGGGGTCGTGACCTTGATGGCGAAGGCTGAACTATTGCCCGTAGGCGGTGTGGTTCGCCTGCTCGATAC